>NZ_JCAKNE010000024.1:0-76924 GCF_059515965.1 Propioniciclava sp. LT432
TGGATATTGCGCTTGCTGAGGGCCGGTGTTCCGCTGGGGGGTGAGCCAGTGTTCCGGGGATCGGTGGGCCACGTCGACGGGATGGGTTGCCATGGTGCTGGGGCGGCCGCTTGGGCCGCCCCAGCGCTGTGGTTACTGCAGGTGAGTGAAGTGTTTGCGCAGGGAGTCGTCACAGTCCAGGACGGTGGCGTGCGCGTTGGTGGTGATCCGGTCGACGATGGCGTCGGCGAGGATCTTCTCTTCCATCCGGTCGTGCCACTGGCCCGGTGGTAGCTGGGAGCAGTAGATCGTGGAGGCGGTCTTGTGTCGTCGGTCGATCAGGGTGTGCAACTGCTGGACCTGGACCCGGGTGGGCGGGGTGAGGAACCAGTCATCGATGATCAACAACTCGACGTTGACCAGGGTGTCGAGGCAGCGCTTCTTGTCCCCGGTCCGTTCGGCGATGGTGATCCGGTCGAACAGTTCCCCGGCGGGCAGGTAGAGCACCTTGCGGTACTGCTGGCAGGCCTTGTTCCCCAGCGCGCAGGCGACGTAGGTCTTCCCCGCGCCGGTGGGTCCTTGCAGGATGACGTCTTGGTGCTTGACCAGGTAGGCGCCGACCGCGAGCCGGTGGATCAGCTCGAGGTCCATGCTGCGGCCGGGCATGGCTTTCAGGTCGGTCAGGTCGGCGGCGGGTTGGGCGAGGCAGGCTTGGCGGCGGAGCCGGTGCAGCTTGCTGTCGCGGCGTCTCTCGTATTCCCAGTCGACGGCCTGTTTGACCAACTCTGGACCGGTCAGGGTGGCGGCGGTCGTGGTGTCGGCGAGGTTCTCGAAGTACTCGGCCATCCCGGACAATCGCATCGTCTTCAAGCGGGTGAGGGTTTCCACATCGATCATGCTCGGCTCCCGTAGTAGTCGCTGCCGCGGACATAGCCGGCGTCGCCCAGGGAGGGGGCCGGCGGGGCTTGGGTGGGTGGGGTCCAGCCGGTCCACAGCTTCTTGATGAGCGTGTAGGAGGGGGCGGGGGTGGCCGCCAACGCCCGCGTGCAGGTGTCCTCCAGGCGGGCCATGCCGCCGGGCTTGGTGGCCAGCGACATCACCCCCAGACAGGACCGGTAGGACTGCTCGACGATCTGGCGGGACGCCAGGATCGCCCCGATCGCCGCTTGGGTGTTCGGGCCCACCGTGGCGGCCCACTGCTCGAATCGTTCCGGCGTCCAGTCGACCAGTCGGCTGCGGTGGGTGGCGGGCATGTGGGCCGGCAGGGTCGCATACCGGCCCGACACCCCTTGGAAGCGGGGGTGGGACGCGACCCGCTCGATCCCGTCGAAGACCTCCACGATGCTCGTGGTGAGGCGCACATCCAGGGATTGGCCGATCAACCGGGAAGGGACGGAGTAGAAGTTCTTGTCGACCTGGACGTGGTAGTTCGGGCCGACCTTGGCCTTGCGGAGCTCGGCCAACTCGAACCGGACCGGCGGCAGCGGTTGCAACAGTGGCTTCTCGTCGCGTTCGAACACGATCTGCCGGGAGTCCTCCCGCTTCTGGAACGGACGCGCGTTGATGGCAGCGACTTCGGCGAAGATGGCCTCGTTCAACTCGGCCAACCCGACGAACTGCCGATTGCGGAGCACCGCCGCGACCTGCCCCGCGACGAACCGGACGCTCCCTTCGACCACTGCCTTGTCGCGGGGACGTTTCACCCTGGCCGGGATGACCGCGGTGCCGTAATGCTCGGCCAACCGGGCATAGGCGGGGTTCAACGCCGGCTCGTAGCGGTCCGACCGGGACACCCCGGTCCGCAGGTTGTCCGGCACCAGGAGCCGGGCAGCACCCCCGAAATCCTCCAGGGCGTGCACGTGCGCGTCGATCCACGACCCGAGCGTCATGTCCGGGAACGCCTCCACATACGTGTAGGCCGAATACGACAGTGCGGCCACGAACACCCACCCCTGTCGTGGTTCGCCGGTCAGCGGGTCGGCGTAGGCCATCGGGTCCCCGGCCCAGTCGACCTCGATCGACTCGCCCGGGTTGCGCTGGATCCGCATCGACGCGCCGGTGGCCTTCGCCCACCGCCGGTACTGTTCGTTGAAGAACGAGTACTGGTAGGGCACCTCGCCGGTGGCGCGGCAGTTGGCCACGTACTCGTTCCACAACACCAGCAGCGTCACCGACGGCCGTCCCAGCTCCCGGTGCACGTGCTCGAAGTCTGGTGTGGCCCGGTCCGAGTCCGGCTTGGCCGGTTCGGGCAGCAACAGCCGGCGGACCTCGTCAGCCCCGAGGTCCGTCACCTGCTCGAACCCGACCCCCGCCGAGTCCGCCGCAGTGAACACCGCCGCCACCGTGTTACGGGAACACCCCAACACGTCCGCGATCCCACGCTGACTGACCCCCTCAGCTCGCAGCCGAAGGATCTGTTTGTAGTCGACCATGAAGGCGACTTCCTCTCGTCACGCCGTACCCCAACGGCACGGCGCGACGAACGTCCCACACGAAAACCCGAGCGCCGCCACGGTCCACCGCGCCCCGTCGCCGTGGCTCACCGCCCACCGGACCACTGGCTCACCCCACAACGGAACACCGGCCCTCACCGAGCGCAATATGCAGCCCTGCGCGGGCCCTCGTCAACGATTCTGGTTGCCCTCGACGGCGCGGACCTGCTGGGAACCGTGATGGTGGGGCACGACGGGCACCGCGGTTGGGTCTACTACCTGGCGGTGGAACCAGACCGGCGCGGACGTGGACTGGGCCGGGCACTGATGCATGCGGCCGAGGAGTGGCTGGACGGGCGCGGTGTCCCGAAGCTCCAGTTCATGGTCCGGGCCGACAACGCCTCGGTGATCCAGTTCTACGAGCACCTGGGCTACACCGACCAGCGGGTCACTGTCCTGGGCCGGTTCCTCGACCCCGATCGTCAGACCCTGCGGGAGTCCAGCTCGTCCCCTTGAGGTCACGATCGGAGCAATTGTCCTCCCTAGCCACGGGCCCAACCGATCTGGGTGACAATGGCCCATGCCCCCGAATCTCACTGCCGCAACGCCCCGTCGGTGGTTCGCCCTGTTGGGCGTCCTGACGGCCATCCTGCTTGGAGGCTGCGCCTCCGGAGCCCCGAGCACCGCTGGAGCGCCCGTACGTGCAGTCGAGGCGACTGTCGCGTCCCAGGCGCCCGCGGTCGCTACGACGCCGCCTGCAGCTACGACGCCCGCAGCTCCCCAGCCAACCCCAGTGGCGACGACTCGGCCTCCCAAGGCCAGCCCTGCGCCGACCACCCGCCCACCGCAACCGACTCAACCGGCACCGGCGAGAACGACCCGGGCTGCAGCCCCCGCGCCCACGGCGGCGGCGAAGGTCGTCGACACCTCGACGAAGTCGGGTTGCACCATCAAGGGGAACATCTCGAAGGAGGGGGAGAGGATCTACCACGTCCCCGGCCAGCGCTACTACGACGCGACGGTCATCTCCGAGTCGAAGGGGGAGCGCTGGTTCTGCTCCGAGAGCGACGCCCGAGCTGCAGGGTGGCGGAAGGCCAAGGTCTGACCACCGGCGGCTTGTTGCGGCCGGCCCGGTCCTCCTTGAGTAAGGGCACCCTGAGTGGGAAGCTGTCACGCGCTCTTTCAATCCAGGGGGATCCATGCCACACGCAGCAGACCGTCACGACGTCATCCGGGTGGAGGGAGCGCGAGTCAACAACCTGCGCGACGTGAGCGTGGACCTGCCCAAGCGTCGACTGACGGTCTTCACCGGCGTATCGGGCTCGGGCAAGAGCTCGCTCGTCTTCGACACGATCGCCGCCGAGAGCCAGCGCCTCATCAACGAGACCTATTCGGCGTTCGTCCAGGGCTTCATGCCCACCCTCGACCGTCCGGACGTCGACAATCTCGACGGGCTGACGACCGCCATCGTCGTCGGTCAGGAGCGTCTGTCCCCCAACATCCGCTCGACCGTCGGCACGGTGACGGACGCCAACGCCCTGCTCCGCATCCTGTTCAGCAAGCTGGCCGAACCGCACATCGGCTCGCCGCAGGCCTTCTCGTTCAACGTCCCCTCGGTGTCGGGTGGCGGAGCCATCAAGGTGGACAAGGGCGCCGGTGCGACGAAGGTCGTCAAGCAGTTCAAGGTCGTGGGCGGCATGTGTCCCCGCTGCGAGGGGACCGGCTCGGTCTCCGACGTCGACGTGAACGAGTTGTACGACGCGGACAAGTCGCTCAGCGAGAACCCGTTCAAGATCCCCGGCTACTCCATGGACGGCTGGTACGGCCGCATCTTCGCCGGCTCGGGCTTCTTCGACGTCGACAAGCCCATCAAGGACTACACCAAGCGTGAGCTCCACGACCTGCTCCACAAGGAGCCGACGAAGATCAAGGTCGAGGGCATCAACCTCACCTACGAAGGGCTCATCCCGAAGATCAGCAAGTCCATGCTCAGCAAGGATCCGGAGGCGATGCAGCCCCACGTCCGCGCGTTCGTGGAGCGCGCCGTCGTGTTCGGTACGTGCCCCGAGTGCGACGGCACACGTCTGGCGGAGGGCGCGCGGATGGCCGAGCTCGGCGGCATCTCGATCGCGGACGCCTGCGCGATGCAGGTCAGTGATCTCGCCGCTTGGGTGCGCGCGCTGGACGCCCCGTCCGCCGGGCCGCTGCTGGACAACCTGCTGGCCCTGCTGGATTCGTTCGTCGGCATCGGGCTGGGGTACCTGAGCCTGGCCCGCGCGTCCGGCTCGCTGTCGGGTGGAGAGGCCCAGCGCCTGAAGATGATCCGGCACCTCGGATCTGCCCTGACCGACGTCACCTACGTCTTCGACGAGCCGACCGTGGGCCTGCACCCCCACGACATCCAACGGATGAACGAGTTGCTCGTCCAACTGCGCGACAAGGGCAACACGGTGCTCGTGGTCGAACACAAGCCCGAGGTGATGGCCATCGCCGACCACATCGTCGACCTCGGACCGCTCGCCGGTTCACACGGCGGCCAGATCGTCTACGAAGGCGAGCTGGCCGGGCTCAGGGCGTCCGACACGTTGACCGGACGCCACCTCGACGACCGCGCCCGGCTCAAGCCCGCGGTGCGGACGCCGACCGGCAAGCTGGAGATCCGTGGGGCGTCCACGAACAACCTGCAGGACGTTGACGTCGACGTTCCCACGGGCGTCCTCGTCGTGGTGACGGGCGTGGCCGGCTCCGGGAAGAGCACTCTGGTCCATGGTGCGCTGGGCAACCGCGAGGGCGTGGTGACGGTGGACCAGGGCGCCATCAAGGGTTCGCGGCGGTCCAACCCGGCGACCTACACCGGGCTTCTGGAGCCGATCCGCAAGGCGTTCGCCAAGGCCAACGGGGTGAAGCCGGCGCTGTTCAGCGCCAACTCCGAGGGGGCGTGCCCGACGTGCAACGGCGCCGGGCAGGTGTTCACCGAACTGGGCTTCATGGAGACGGTGGCCAGCACCTGTGAGGAGTGCGAGGGCAAGGGGTTCCAGCCGGCGGTGCTGGAGTACAAGCTGGCCGGCAAGGACATCCGCGAGGTCCTCGACATGCCCGTCGACGACGCCCTGGAGTTCTTCGCCGCCGGCGAGGCGAAGCTGCCCGCGGCCCACAAGATCCTCGACCGGCTGGCCGACGTCGGGCTCGGTTACGTGCACATCGGGCAGCCGCTCAACACACTCTCGGGCGGCGAACGGCAGCGCCTCAAGCTCGCCACCCACATGGCCACGAACGGCGGCACCTACATCCTCGATGAGCCGACCTCGGGCCTCCACCTGGCCGACGTGGCGCAGTTGCTGGGGCTCCTCGACCGCCTGGTTGATTCCGGCAAGGATGTCATCGTCATCGAGCACCACCAGGCCGTGATGGCGCACGCCGACTGGATCATCGACCTCGGACCGGGAGCGGGCCACGAGGGCGGTCGCGTCGTCTTCGAGGGCACCCCCGGCGACCTCGTCGCGGACGGCTCGACCCTCACCGGCCAGCACCTCGCTGCCTACGTGGGGGCCTGACCGCCGACCTTGGGTGTGGACTCGGGAGCCGATCCACGAGAGAGTTGAACCATGAGCGAGGAGCCCGAGCGACTCAGCGGACGTACGTTCCGGAACCGGACCCTGCGCGGTTCCCGCTTCGCCGCGTGCGACTTCGGTGACGTGGTCATCCGAGGCAGCGACGTGGCTGGCATGGAGATCGACTCGCCCTGGCTGCTGGAGGGCGACAACACGCTGGTCGTCAACGGAGTGGACGTTGCCCCCCTCGTGGACGCCGAGCTGAACCGCCGGTTCCCGGGGCGCGAGTTGCGGACGGCCTCGGACCCCGGCGGCCTGCTGGCCGCCTGGGACGCACTCGAGCGGACGTGGGACGCGACGCTCGATCGGGCCCTCGCCCTGCCGGACGGCACCTTGGACGCCTCGGTGGAGGGGGAGTGGTCTTTCACCCAGACGCTGCGCCACCTCGTGCTGGCGATCGACACGTGGCTGGGCAAGGCGGTGCTGGGCCGCGCGCAACCCTTCCACCCGATCGGTCTGCGCGACGACAGCGACAGCCCCGCCTTCGCATCCGCCGAGTTCGCGGCCGAGCAACCAACCTTCGACGAGGTTCTGGCCGCGCGGGCCGACCGGCAGGGAAAAGTCCGCGCGTTTCTGGCGCAGGCGGACGCCGCACAGTTGGCCGAGCCGCGCCGGAACCCGCACGTCTCCGCGGAGGATGCGGATCGGTCCCCCGAGACCGTCGGGTCGTGCCTGCGGACCATCCTGGAGGAGGAGTGGGAGCACCACCGCTACGCGGTCCGCGACCTCGACCACCTGGCGGCCCCGGCGGACGGAGCCCACGGATGAGCACCCGTTACGTCGCCCTGCTGCGCGGCATCTACCCGTCCGGGAAGAACATGAGCAACGAGCACCTGCGCGGGGTCTTCACCGGGCTGGGCTTCGCGGAAGTCGCCTCGGTCCAAGCGAGCGGGAACATCCTGTTCACCGCGGACGAAGGAGACGTCCCCACCCTGGAGGACACGATCGACGCGGCGCTGGCCCGCGATCTGGGGCTGACGAGCACGGCCATCCTGCGCTCGGCGGAGGACATGGCCTCCCTGGCTGCCACCGACCCTTTTCCGGGGCTCGCGCACGGCAAGGGCACCTACCTGACGGCGACCTTCGTCAAGGAAGGGACGGTCCCACCCGAACCGCTGCCTATCCCACCCGAGGCGTTCGCCACGAATGTGGTCGGGTTCGACCGGACCCACGGCGTCCTGCTGTCGGTCACCGACAACAGCGAGCCGGGACGCACCTCGGGTTACATGGCTTGGATGGAGAAGGCGTACGGCCGCCGCCTCACCACGCGGTCGTGGCCGACCGTGCAACGGCTGGCGGCCAGGCTGGCCGGTTGACCCACCCCGCTCGGCCGTCCGTGAACGAGGCGGATCAGGCTGCCGACAGAAGCCCGAGGCGCTGCAACACCTCGTCGCTGCGCTCGACGACGATGGTCTCGAGGACCTCCTGGGCCTGCTCTTCGGATGACTTCACCGCCAGCGCGATCTCGGCGACCAACGGCTCAGCCCCCTCGCGCAACATGTCCCTCTCGGCCAGGGAGAGACCCCTCTCCTCGCGGCGGCGCACCAAGTCGCGGACCACGGCCGCGATGCGGACGGGATCGCCGGTGGCCAGCTCCATGCGCTGGTTCTTGACGCGTCGGGCCCACTTCGTCTCCTCGGGGCCGGACTCGGCTCGGAGGACATCGGTCAGGCGAGCCAGGTCGCAGGCCTCCGCGACCTCGCGGATGCCGACGTCATCCACCGTGGCCAGGGGGACCGAGACCGCCATGCCGCTGGCCTGCACCTCCAGGTTCACGTACTCGATGACGTTGCCCTTGATCGTTCTGCTCATCAATCCGGTGACCAATGCTGGTCCGTGATGGGGGTGGATGACGGTGTGACCAACGCTGAACTGCACTGCTGCCTCGCTTCTCCTCGAACCCCCAGTCTAGCGCACCGGGGACGGCAGCGTGGGTCGAACCTTGGTATACACCCTAGTCGCAGGGGATTGTTCGCCGTGGCTATGCTAATCGGTGCGCCAACCCGCTCATCCGCCGCGCTGGGTTCTCGATGGCTTGGGCGACGGCCTCGGCATCGCCCAACAGCAGGACGCTGCCGCGTGCGCGTGAGACCGCTGTGTAGAGCAATTCGCGGGTCAGCAGCGGCGACCCCGTCGGTGGCAGCACCACGCTGACATGGGAGAACTGACTGCCTTGGGCCTTGTGCACTGTCATCGCGTGCACGGTCGTGAGTCCGTCCAGGAGGAACGGTGACCAGTGGTGCAGGGAGCCCCCGGTGGAGAACCAGGCCTCCGGGCGCCCTTCGCTGGTGATGACCACGCCCGTGTCGCCGTTGTACAGCCCGAACTCGGGGCGGTTGGTCGTCACCATCACCGGTCGGCCGGTGTGGAACTCGCCGTCCACCGAGTAACCCGGTACGCCGTCCAGCAGCCAGGCCTGGACCTGCCGCGTCCAGTGGGAGACGCCGAACGGCCCGCGTCGGTGGCCGCAGAGCAGTCGGTGTTGGTCCAGGGCCGCCAGAGCGGGGCCGGGCCGCCCGAGTGAGGCGGCCTCGAACACCTGGCTCCCTGCGCGGAGGATCCGCCGACGGAGCAGGTCGGACCCCTCGGCGACTCCCACCAGGCGGACGCCGGCGTCGCCCCCCTGCAGGACCTCGAGGGCCGTCGCCACCTCCCCGTCCCGGATGGCGGCGGCCAGCGTCGCGATCGCCCCATCGAAGCGGTAGTTCTTGGTCAGGCGGGCCACCACTCCCGCGGTGGCGGGGGCGCGCGTGATGTCGGCGAGCACGCTGCCGGCGTCGACCGAGCTGAGCTGGTCGGGGTCACCGACCATCACGAGGCGCGCGGATGGCTTCAGCGCGGCCAGCAGGCGGTTCATCATCACCATCGAGACCATGGACATCTCGTCCACGATCACGACGTCGTGGGGGAGCGGCGTCTCGGCGTCGTGCCGGAACCGGTTGCGTGACCCCGGCTTCCACCCCAACAGGGCGTGCAGCGTCAGCGCGGTGAGGGAACCGTCACCCAGGGACTCGGTCATGCGGGCGGCGGCCTTGCCGGTGGGCGCGGCCAGGGCCACCAGGGCGTCCGGCTGCTCCTGGCGCAGTTGGTCGATGATCCGTCGGATCGTGTAGGTCTTGCCCACCCCCGGACCGCCGGCGATGACCATCACCGGGCTGGAGAGCGCCAGCGCCACCGCGGCGTCCTGCCCCTCGGGTTCACCGAAGGCGGGTGCGCCGCTGAGGCGTGCCAAGAGCGCGCGCTGCACGGACTCCTGGTCCTCGAAGTGACGCTCGAGGTAGAGCGCCCCGTCCACGAGGCGCAGGGGACGGCCGCCGTCCGGCCCGTCCCCGACGGTGACGGCCGGACTGGCGCGGAGGGCGGCCTCCCAGCCGGTTGCCTCGGGCCACCAATCCTCGGGGATCGCCACGACGTCCTCGCCGAGGTCGAGGTCGCGGATGCGCTCCCACTCCAGGCAGATCGACCCGGAGCGGAGCGCGCGCACGGTGAGGGCGAGCGCCAACTGGACGCGCTGGTCCTTCTCACCGAACAGGTGCCCCAACTGCTGCGCCGGGTGGACGTCCGCCCAGGTGAGCGCACCCGCCCGGTTGAAGTCGGCCAGGAGGCCGACCGCGCTGACGGCGACGTGTGACTCGGTCATGCGGCCCCTCCGGCGAGCAGGCGCGAGGTGGCCAGCACCAGCGCGGTGGGGGGCTTCCAGGCGAACACGCCCAAGGGTGTTCCGTCGACGACGGGGGTGTCTGGTCCGGCCATGCCCCGGACGAACAGGTACAACACCCCGGCGAGGTGGCGTTCGGGGTCGTAGCCGGCCATCCGCAGCCGGAGGAAGCGGTGCAGGGCCACGCAGTACAGCAGTGCCTGCAAGGGGTAGTGGCTGGTCATCATCGCCTCGGCCATGGCGTCCGGCGTGTAGTGGCCCACGGTGAGCTTCTCCTCGGGAGCCGAGAGCCGGTTCGTCTTGTAGTCGACGACCAGGAAACCCTCCGTCCCGGAAGCCGACCCCAGCCGGAGCACCGAATCCACCGAGCCCGTGAGGAAGCCGTGCAGCACCTGGTCGGCGAGCCCCGGGTGGTCGAGCCGGGCCGGGTAGCCGGCGAGCGGGTCGCCCGCCGGCAGGTGCTCGGCCAGCAGTGCCGCGATGTCGGCCAGCGTGGCGTCCGGGTTGTCGAGGGCGAACTCGAACTCCATCTCCGACAGCCGGTCCGCCGGGGGGAAGCTGCGCAGCGTCCGCCCGGGGGCGAGGGCGCCCAGCGGAGTCGTGAAGCTCGGCTCGAGGGCCGGTGCCAACTCGGCGGCGCGGACGTCCCCAACCGGCCAGCGGCGCAGGGCCTCGCCCACGGCCTCGGCGAGCGTGTCGCGCCATGAGTCGCCCGTGGCGTCCGTGTGCTCATAGATGGAGTGGACGAGCGTGCCGAAGGCGGCCCCCGCGGGCAGCTCTGCCAGGGGGGACGGCTGGGTCCAGGCCGGGTCCGGGTCCACCTCGAAGCCGTCGATGAGCTCGTCACCGACCAGCGGCGAGTCGACGGGAGCGGCGAATTCGTGCGCGGCCGCGGTGAGGCCCGAGTACGACGTTCGGCGCCACTGCCGGTCGATCGTGCGCGACCACCCCCGGGTCCGGAGTTCTGCCGGGGCCGGGAGGTCCACGATGAAACCGCCACGACCGGACGGCGTGGGCTGGGGCACGGCCACGCACGCCACCTGCGAGTCCGCGAGCCAGGCCAGGCCGACGGGGGAACCTCCGTCGGGAAGGTCCCAGGTCGGGTAGCTCAGCGCTGGTCGCTCGGCGACGGCCGCGTCGTGGCCCGCGTGCAGCAGCCGGTGCAGGGGGGACGCCGATGTCTCCCAGTGGTGGGCCCACCAGGTGACCACACGCGATTGTGCTCGCGTCAGCCCGACGTACAGGGCACGCAGTGCCTCGTCGCCCTCCTCGGTGCGCCACCGTTCCCAGCGGTCCGCGCGTGCGGGGGTGCTCCGACCCGCGATGTCGAGGAGGCGACCATCACCGCGAGGCAGCACCAGCGGACGTCCGGTGTCCTTGTCCGCCTCACGCTGGTGGGTCGCCTCGGGCAGAAGCACCACCGGCCACTGCAGGCCCTTGGCGCGGTGGATGGTCATCACCTGGACCGCATCGGCGTCCGTGTCGCGTCGCCGGGTGCTGTCCGCACCGGTGGACGAGCCGTCCCGCTCGGCGACGAGCCAAGCCGCGAGGTCGCGTGCGCGTCCGGCCCGACCGGCACTCAGCTGCTGGTGCAACAGTTCGGCGAGGTGGCGGTGGTCGGTCACGAGCCGCTCCCCGTCCGGGCGAGACAACAGCCGCCCGCGGAAGTTCGTGTCGGCGTCGAAGGCGGCGAACAGCGCGGGCACCCCGTGCCGGTCGAGCACGCGGGCCCACGTGTGGATGAGCAGGGACCAGTCGCCCAGTTGGTCGGCATCGGCCGACGCGAGGCTCGTGACGGTCGCCCCCACGAAGTCGGTGAGGAAGGCCCGACGCAGGTACGGACGCCGCGGCTGGTCGAGCGCACGCAGCAGGGTCAGCCAGTCACCGGCTGCGGGCGTGTTGAGCACGCTGTTCGAACCGTTGAAGGTGGCCGGGATCCCGGCGCCCGCCAGGGCGCTCGCCAGCTCCTGTCCCCGCTCGTTGGAGCGGACCAGCACCGCGATGTCGGACGGTGCGAGGGCTCCGTCCACCTTGCGCAGGGGCGCGTCGCGCGCGAGCAGGTCGCTGACGACGCACACGAGGTCGTCGGTGATCCTGCCGCGCGCGGTGGCGGGGTGGATCGCCTTCTCGGCTTCGAGGGCGCGGACCTGGACGCCCCGCGCCCAGGGGCTCTCCGGCGCGGCGACCAGGCGCGGCCTGTGGGCTGTCGCCACGATCGGGACGCCGATGTCGGACCCGAGGCGAACCCCTCGGAACAGGGTCGCAACTCCCTCGACGACCTCGGGATCGGACCGGTGGTTGACACCCAGGGTGGTCTTGGCGTCCGACTTCTGGACCGCCATGCCGTAGGTGTGCACGTCGCCGCCGCGGAAGCCGTAGATCGCCTGCTTGGGGTCACCGATCAGCACCAGGGCCACGGCGCCGGCGAACGCCTGCCGCAGGACACTCCACTGGGTGGGATCCGTGTCCTGGAACTCGTCCACGAGCACCACGGGGAAGCGGCGGGCCAGCCTTGCGCGAGCCTGCTCCCCGGTGGTCGGGTCGGACAGGGCGGCGTCCAGACGCGTCAACTGGTCGTCGAAGGAGTACAGGCGCCGAGCACGCTTCCGCGCCTCCACCTCGTGGCGGACGGCCGCGGCGAACTCGACCCGCGCGCCGGCGGAGCCCGGGCTGCCGGCACCGGCGAGCTCGGCGATCTCGTTGACGGCCTCACGCGCGATGTCCCGCGCGCCGGGGTCGGCGTCCCACTGCCTGCCGAAGGCGAAAGGGGCCCCGTGCGGCTCGTCTGCGAACAGGCGGATGTAGACGTCCTCGGCTGCCTCGTCGGCGAGGGGGCGCAGGTCTTCCACGAGCGTGGACTGCGGCGTCTGGGGCGCCAGGACGCCGAGTCCGGCGAGCATGCCGTGGCAGAACTCGTGGGTGGTCATGATGGCGGCCCGGTCGAAGTGCGCGAATGCCCGCTCGAGGCGCGCCGCGCGTTCGGCCACCACGGAGGGGGCGGCGTCGGCCAGGTGGGCGGTGACCTCGTCGGTCGGGCAGTCGCCCAGCACCGCGGTGGACAGCGCCGGGGTGGACAGCGCCGGGGTGGACAGCGGCGGGGTGGACTGCGCCGCGGCGGAGAGGGCCGAGGCTGTCTCGCGGATCCGCTCACGGACGCGGGAGCGCAGTTCGGCGGTCGCCGCCCGCGAGAACGTGATGAGGAGCAGGTCGTCCACCCCGGCCACGCCCTCGGCGATGTAGCGCGCGGCCAGCGCTGCGATGGCGAAGGTCTTGCCGGTGCCGGCGGACGCCTCCAACACGGTCGTGCCGGAGGGCAGTGGGCCGGTGAGGTCGAACAAGGTGGTGGTCAACATGAGGCCTTCCTGATCGGTTCCCACACCCGTAGGGCCAGGGCCCCCAGCTGTGACTCCTCCTCGGGGTGCCCCCATGGGTCGTCAGCCTCGCGGCGCACGGCCCACGGGGTCTTGTCGCCCGAGTACCACAGCCGCCAGACCTCGTCCCGATCCCACCGCCAGATCTTCTCGAGCATGTCCTTCCTGTCCTTCGGGTCGCGGCCCCTCGCGCGCTCCTGCGCCCAGAACTCGGCCACCCGTGGGGGCAGGGGGAGCACACGCTCGGTGGCGTGCCCCGCGAGGGTGACGAGGTCGGACAGGAAGGCCGTGGCCATGTCCACCGGGGGTGCCGCGAGCCGGAACGTGCCCTTGCCGCCCACAAGCGCGGCGTCGACGCGGCGTCCGGACTGCACGGTGAGGGCGAGCAGCCGCACCCACGCCTCCCCCAGGTGCTTCGCGTTGACACTGCCGTAGTGCGACTCGGCAAGCAGGCCGTTGCGCAGGGTGAGGCGGCCGGTCAGCCTGACGCCCTCGACGACGAGGTCGATGACCTGCGCGTCCGGTGCGCCGTCGGCCACCTTCAGGAACGCTTGGTGGACCGACTGCGCCTTCTCGGCGATGCTCCTGATGGCCTCCGCGCCCAGTCTGCGAGGCGGGAGGTCGCCGCTCAGCCAGGCCGCGGTGGTGACCGCGTCCAACGTGTGACCGGCCCTCAGGGCTGTCAGCATGCCGTCGCCCACCGACCACGCGTCCAGATGGCCGAGTTCCAGCGGCATGCTCTCCGCCAGCGGCTCGTCGTCACCGAGCGTCAGGTCGGCCCTCTCCTTGAGGAGGAAGCGACCGGGATGCTTGAGCATCGAGGCGAGCCGGTCGACCCCCAACTCGGTCAGGGGGGCGGGCCGGTGCAGGTGGCCGACCGCCCACCGGTCGGGATCCGCGTCCCTGGGGGACACCAGGGCTCGTGCCGCGTCGAGAGCGGCGAGGTCGAACGAGGGCTCGCGCCCGACGAAGTTGGCCCACGCGAAGCCTTGGAGCGTCGCCCTCAGGACCTGCCCGGTACCGCCGATCGCCTCGATGAGCTCCTGGACCCCCGCCGGCGGGTGGTGCGGCTCCGGCGTGAGGGATGACTGCCCCTGGTAGACCACGACGAGGTGGTCGCGGGCAGCGAGCACGGCGTCGAGCACGGCCTGACGGTCGTCCGCCCCCGGGTCAGGGTCGCCGGGAGCCGGCTCGCGCGCGATCAGGTCGTCCCCATCGCCCAACCCGCGACGTGGGAAGGTGCGCTCGTCGAGTCCGACGAGGCACACCACACGGTGGGGGACGCGGGCAAGCGCCTCCAGCGAGCACACGACGAGCGCGCCGCTGCCGAAGGCGGGCCGAATGCCGCGTTCGGCGAACGCGTCCGTGAGGAGGGCCAGCGCGTCGGCGGGTGCGAGCACGGCACCGGACGCGCCCGCGCGCGCCTCGATGGACTGCAGCACGGCCCACACCTGTGACAGCTGCCAGCCGTCGGCGAAGGGGACGTCGGCCAGGAGATCGATCGCCTGGCGCAGGCGGGCGACCCAGTCTGCGACCGACCCCTCGCCCGACAGGGCGCGCACCGAACGGGACACGCGGCTGACCAGCTCGGCGAGCGCCCCGATGAGCGCCGCGTCGGTGGAGGCCACGTCGTCGACCGTGGAGACCACGCCGGCGCTGACCAGGTGGTCCTCGCTGAACGCCTCGCCCATCACGAGCCGCTGGACGCCCAGTTGCCAGGTGTTCTGCTGCACCTGCCCCAGGCCGAAGCGGGCGCGGTGCTCCGGATTGATGCCCCAGCGGATGGCGGAGGCGGAGACCAACTCCTCCAGGCGTTCGAGCGCGTCGCCGCCGAACCCGAACCGGCGTGCGACGAACGGATGGGCGGCCAGCCCCAGCAACTGCGACGCCGTCGCCCGGCTGGCCCCCAGGGTGAGCAGGTCACGCAGCAGCGTGAACAGCTGGTTGGCCTGTGAGGCGTCGGCCTCGACCACCTGGAGGCGCAACCCCGTGGCGGGGTGTTGCCACCCACGCTGTGAGCCCCCGGGGTCGGTGAACGCGGCCGCCAGGTGTGGCGCGAGGGCGGTGGGATCGGGGCATGCCACGACGACGTCCCGCGGCTCGAGGGTGGGGTCGTCGGCGAACAGGCCGGTCACGACCTCGCGCAGCACCTCCACCTGTCGGCCCGCCCCGTGGCTGGCGTGGATCGTGACGGTCCCGTCGGCGACGGCGTCCGGGACCGGGGCACCGGCCAGGACCGACTGCTGCAGCCGTGCCAGCGTCGAGCCGCGGCGTCCGGAGCCGGCGATGTGCGTGACGCGGGGATCGCCCTCCAGCCAGGCTGCGTGCGACTCCCGTGCCGCGCGCCCGAGCGCGCGGGCCAGCGCATTCTCCGTGTCCTCGGGGCCGGGCGACGCCAGCCACACGTGCACGGGCGCCCAGTGCGCCAGGGAGCGGAGGAGGGTGCGCTGGGCGGTGGTGGAGCGCCGCGGCGCGAAGACGTGCACGGCCGGCCATGGAACCGGAACGCGGCCGGACGTGACCGCCCCAGCCAGTCGATGGCGCGCCACCACGGGGTCGTCGGCGCCGATGCCCTGGTGCAGGGCGGCCCACAGGTGCACCTGCCATCCATCGAACCCCAGCGCAGCCGCGGACGCCCCCGGGTCGGCCGACCACGCTGCCAGCATGTCGGGTCGATGGTCGGCGTAGCGCCGGAACAGGCGCGCGATCCGGAGGGCGTTGGCGTAGCGCTGGTCGTTCGCGTCGAGGTGGGCCGCCAGCGGTTCGAGGCCCGGGGCTCCCGCGCGGACCGCACCCAAGATGGCCCACACGAGTCGTTCCGGCTCCCACGCGTCGTCGTGGCCCTCACCGAGCAGCAGGCGCTCGAGGGGCCCGAAGCGGTGCACCTCGAAACCGGCGAAGATGCCCTCCCCGTCCGTTGCGCTCGAGCGGGCCACCTGCTGACCCAGCCACCGTTGGACGCCGGCGCCCGGCACGAGGAGCAGGGGGCGGGCGAAGGGGTCACCGGCGCCGGCCGTGGCCGCGACGAAACCCCGGGCCAGCGTGCCCAGGTCGTCAGCGGTGTGGAGGTGCATCTCGTTCATCGCTGTTCACCCTAGAGGTCGCCCCGGACAATCTTCGGGGGCAGGGAACAGAACGGCGGCCTGGGTGGTTGAAGTTTCGACCACCGCGACGAGAGGACCCCCATGACCAACGCCACGACCGTGCGCAATGCCACCGACCTGCCCATCGCACCGCCGCTGGCGGATCGGTGGAGCCCCCGCGGCTTCGACGCCACCCACACGATCGAACGCGAGGACCTGCTCAGCGTCGTCGAGGCGGCCCGCTGGGCCCCGTCGGCCGGCAACACGCAGCCGTGGGCCTTCGTGGCCGCCCGCCGGGGCACCGCCGCCTTCGAGGCGATCCACGGCGCGTTGGCCGGGTTCAACCAGACCTGGACGCCCGCGGCGTCCGCCCTGCTCGTCTTCGCCGTGGTCCCCGAGCGGGCGGGTCGCATGCAGGCGTTCACCGCCTACGACCTCGGCCAGGCCGCCGCGCACGCGACCGCGCAGGTCGAGTACCTCGGGCTGAACGCCCACCAGATGGGCGGTTTCGACCGCGACGCCCTGCACGCGGCGCTCGGCCTGCCCGAGGGCGTCCAGCCGATGACGGTGATGGCGATCGGCCGGCACGACGACTCGGACGCCGTCGCACCCGAGATCCGCGAGCGGGACGCCGCCGCCCGCACCCGCCTCTCCCTGGATGACGTGCTGGTCCTCGCGCAGTGACTGTCGGCGGTCGCGCGTAGGGTGCTGGGCGTGACCGATCCCGACAGCGTCCTCGATGGCCTCGACCCCGAGCAGCGGCGCGCCGCGACCGCGCTCGAGGGTCCCGTCGTCGTGCTCGCCGGTGCTGGGACGGGCAAGACGCGGGCCATGACCCACCGCATCGCGTACGGCGTGGCCACCGGCGCCTTCGACCCCACCGCGGTGCTCGCGCTCACCTTCACGACCCGGGCGGCGGGGGAGTTGCGCGCACGGCTCCGCACCCTCGGCGTCCACCGGGTCCAGGCCCGGACGTTCCACTCGGCCGCCCTGCGACAGGCGCAGTACTTCTGGCCGCGCGTGTACGGAACCGAGTTGCCGGCGGTCGCGGACCACAAGGTCGGCATGGTCGCGGACGCGCTGCGCCGGGAGCGACTCACACCCGACACCGGCATGTTGCGTGACGTCGCGGGTGAGATCAGTTGGGCCAAGGTCAGCAACGTGGCTCCGGGGGAGTACGCCGCCCTGGCCACCCAGCGGGGCCGAGAGGTGAACAACCTCGCGGCCGACCAGGTCGGCCGCGTCCTGGCCCACTACGAGGCGGTCAAGGCGGCCCGTGGCGTCATCGATTTCGACGACATCCTGTTGTGCACGGCCGGCCTGCTGGCCGAGGACGCCGGCGTCGCCGGCGAGGTGCGGCGCACGTACCGCCACTTCGTGGTGGACGAGTACCAGGACGTCAGCCCCCTGCAACAGGCCCTGCTCGACCTGTGGCGCGGTGACTCCGAGGAGATCTGCGTCGTCGGTGACCCGGCCCAGACCATCCACTCGTTCGCGGGTGCTCAGGCGGGATTCCTGACCGGCTTCACCAAGCGCCACCCGAGCGCGGCGGTCGTCGAACTCGTCCGCGACTACCGTTCGACGCCCCAAGTGGTCGGGTTGGCGAACGCCGTGATGAAGGGCCATGGCCCCGGCGTCGAGCTGCGTGCCCAGCGCCCGTCCGGCCCCGAGCCGCTCTACGTCGGGGCGCAGAGCGAGGCGGCCGAGGCGAGTGGCGTGGCCGCGTGGCTCACCGAGTGCAACAAGGCCGGTGTGCCCTGGTCGGAGATGGCCGTGCTCTACCGCATCCACGCACAGTCGCCCGCGCTGGAGGCGGCTCTGGCCGATGCCGGCATCCCCTTCTCGACCCGCGGCAGCGAGGGCTTCTTCGAGCGGGCCGAGGTGCGGGCCGCGCTGCGCGCCCTCGCCGCTGCCGCCAAGGCCACCCCTGACGAGGCCCCGACCGTCGTCCTGGACGCTGCGCTGGCGGGGTTGGGCTTCACGACGGAGCCGCCGTCGGGGCAGGGCACCGCGCGCGAGCGCTGGGAGTCCTGGTCGGCGCTCGCTGCGGCCGGGGGCGAGTTCGCGCGCACCCACCCCCACGCCGACGTCGCGGACCTCGTCGCCGACCTGGAGCACCGCGCCCGCGTCCAGCACGCGCCCACCGGGCAGGGCGTCACGCTGTCGACGCTGCACGCCGCGAAGGGCCTTGAATGGGATGCGGTCGCGATCATCGGCGTCCACGAGGGGAGCCTTCCGTTCGTGCTGGCGACCCGCCCTGAGGCGATCGCCGAGGAGCGCCGCCTCTTCTACGTCGGCATCACGCGCGCTCGTGAGCACCTCCGCCTGTCGTGGTCCGTCACCAGGAACGGGGGAGGGCAACGGCGCTCGCAGAGCCGTTTCCTCGACGGCGTCCTGACGCCGCACCAGGCGGCGCCCGGGGCGTCCAAGCGGCGGCGCGGTGGCCGGGCCAGTGCCTTGGAGGCCACCTGTCGTGTGTGTGGGCGCGGCCTCACCAGCGGCGCCGAGCGCAAGTTGAAGAGGCACACGGACTGTCCCTCGAGTTATGACGAGGCGACGTGGGAGGCGCTCCGCGCCTGGCGCAAGGCCGAGGCGGACTCGGCCAGCATGCCCGCGTTCGTGGTCTTCACCGACGCCACCCTCATGGCCATCGCGGAGGAGCGCCCCGCGACGTTGGCCGAACTCGCCCAGATCGGCGGTGTCGGACGCACCAAGCTCGAGCGGTACGGCGAGGGCGTCCTCCGTGTGCTGGCCGAGCATCACGGGGCCTGACCGACCAGCAGGGCACACCCACAGTCGGGGTGCCGCGGCCAACGGCGTGCGCCCAGCGACCCCGAGTGTGCGTCCAGCTCGAGGGTCACCCCGAGCGTCTCGGGCGGCCTGCCGGCACGCCACGCCGCCGTCTGGGCGGACGCCATGGCCGCGGCCCACGCCGCCTGTCGCGGCGCGGGGGTGTGCTCGGACCGGCACAACTGGGCGAGGAGGTGCGGGAAGCCCGGGTCGAGGTCACGCCGCACCAGGTCGGTGCAGCCCACACAACTGCTCGCACCAGGTGCGACGAAGGGCCCGACCACCGCACGCTCGGGCTCGGCGCGCACCACGAGATGGGTCACCCCGGACGCCGTCAGGTCGCGGGTGAGCACCCGGTCCGGTTCAGCGGTCGAGGCGCAGACCACCGCCAGGCCATTGGCCTGGGGGCTGAGATGGTCGCTGACGGACCAGCCCTCGGCGTCGAGGAGCTTGGCGACCTGGTCGTGCAGGATCCCGGATCCCAGGACCGAGACGGACGTTGGCGCTGCGGGGATGACGGCCTTCAGGAGTCCGGCTCCGAGCAGCGTGCCGGCGAGCCCTTCCAGCCACGGGAAGGGGACCGCCGGGACGAGCCGGCTCACCTCCAGGAGAGTGCGGGGGTGGCGCAACGCCCGCACCACGGCGTCCGTGCCGGCGGGAGCTTGGGGGATGACGAGAGCCTCGTCCGAGTCCAGCCCCACTTGGAGGGAGGCGTCGGGACGGACGAGGACGCTCACGGGGCGGGTCAGGGTGAGCAGCGGGGAGGACACGATGAACAGCATCGCGACCGGCAGTCGCCGACGCGCGCGTGGGGCGGGACGGACAACACTCGGACAACACCCGCACGACACCGGTCGTTGGACGTGCATGAGGGGCACCGGGGAAGCCCGGTGCCCCTCAGGAACTCGTGTGCCCGGCGGTCAGGCCTTGGGCAGGAAGCGGGTGAGGTTCGTGCCGCAGACGGGGCACTTGGCCTTGGCGATGCGGGTGCCCTTCTCGTTGACCGAGATGGCGCCCTCCGCCTCGCGGTGGTCCTTGCACTTCACGCAGTAGAACTTGCCGCTGTAGGTGTCGTTCGACACGGTTTCCTCCTGGCTGTTCGGTTCCCCCACCGGAGCAACCCGCTGGGACTAACCCGTACAGCATAGGGCAGCCTCCGCCTTTCATGCGTGGCGACAAGGCAAGACCCCCGGGTGTGTCGGACACCTGCCTTCCCCTGCGGGTATCCGACCCTCCGGGGGTCCTGCGGACAAACTAGTGGGCCGTCGCCCGCCGGTCAACCGGCGGCCCGCCCGCGAATCCAGTCCAAAGCGAAATGTCAGGACCGCGTCCTACCCTCGTGTGCATGGCGGATGAGAACTACGAGGTGCGCTCCTCGGCGCGCAGGACGCGCACGATGACGGCTTTCCGTGAGGGGGGAGCGCTCGTGGTCGTGGTGCCCGAGCACATGAGCCAGCGGCAGCGACGCCAGTTGGTGCCGGGTCTGGTGGAGCGGTTCCTGGCCAAGGAGGCCACGCAGCGTCCGCCACGAGCCGATGCCGAGCTCACGGAGCGCGCGGTGGAGCTCTACCGCACCTGGATCGCGCCGCATGCGTCCGGTCCGGAGCCGGCGATCGGGGTCCGCTGGGTCGGCAACATGGCGTCCCGCTGGGGGTCCTGCACGGTCCAGACCGGCGAGATCCGCATCAGCGACCGACTGCTCACGATGCCGAACTGGGTGGTCGACTACGTGCTGCTCCACGAGGTCGCCCACCTGGAGGAGCGCCAGCACGGCACACGCTTTTGGCAACTCGTGAACGCGCACGTGGATTCCGCCCGCGCGCGCGGCTTCCTCGAGGGTGTGGACTTCGCGCGGCGGAACCCCGAGAAGTGAGGTCAGCCCCTCCCGGGCTCCTGGCCTTGGTCCGTGCCGCCGCCCCGCTCCTCCTCGATGAGGCGGGCCAACTGGGCGTCGAGGTCGTCCAGCGCCGCGGGAGCGGCCTCGGCGACGTGCCCGTGGGCGGCGAAGCCGAGCGGGTCGTCGAGGTCCGCGCCCGTCGGGACGAGGTCCGGGTGCGACCAGACCGCCTCGCGTGCCTCGATGCCCTTCGCGGAGCGCACCGCTGCCCACAGGTTCGCCGCGTCCCGGACGCGGCGCGGCCGGAGCTCGAGGTTGAGCAGCGTCTTCAGCGCCGCCTCGGACGGGCCTCCGGACGCACGGCGTCGTCGGACCATCTCCAGGAGGGCGTCGGCGCGCGGCATGAACATCGCGGTGGTCTGCGACACCACGTCGTCGACCCACCCCTCGACATCGGCGACCAGGGTCTCGAGCCGACCGAGGATCTCGACCTGCTCCGGTGTCAGCGCGGGTTGGAAGAGCCGTCCCGCCATCTGCTGGCCGAACTCCTCCATGCGTTCGGGGGTCAGGCCCCCCTGCATCTGGGCCTCCATCGCCTCCTCGAACGCGGTGGCGTCGATCGTGATGTGGCGCGCGTAGTGCTCGATGAGGGCGAGCATCTGCGGCGCCAGCCACGCGACGTTGGCGAACAGGCGCTGGCGGGCTGCCTCGCGGAGGGCGAGGTAGAGACGCACGTCGGACAACGGCTCGTCGAGGCCCTCGGCGAAGCGGGCGATGTTGGTCGGCAGCAGGGCGACCACGGGCTTGCTGGTCAGGGGGAGGCCGAGGTCGGAGCCGGTGAGCACGTCCGTCGCCAGCTGGCCGATGCCCTGGCCGACCTGGGCCGACAGCATGCCCGTGGCAGCCATCTTCATCATCGGCTCCATCATCGACATCATCCCCGCGGCCTCGGGCTCGGCCCGCTTCATCAGGCCACCGACGGCTGTCGCCAGGGAGTTCGACACGCTGCCGGCGAGCTGTTCCCAGGTGGCGATGGTTCCCTCGACCCACTCCGCGCGACTCCAGGTGGCCGCCGGGGCGTTGGTCCGGTCGAAGGCGGTGTGCTGGTCGAGCCACAGGTCGGCGAGGGCGACCGTGTCGCGGATCGCGACGGCTTCGGACGCCGAGGGGCTCGGGTCCGGCCCTGCCCCCGCGGTCACCTTGCGGGCGATGTCCTTGATGAAGGTCCAGTTGAGCCCGTCCCCGCTCCCGGATCCCATCGCGGACATCTGGCGGCTGAACTGCTGCATGGCCTGCTGGAGCGGGCCGATGAGCTGGTTGAGGTCGAAGGTCCCGTCCGGCCCGGGTTGGATCCCGAACTGGCGGAGGAACTCCTCCATGGGGTTGTGGTCCTCGGCTGCCATCGTGGCACTCCCTTTCCTCGACCCATCCATTGTGGGGCATGGGGCAAACGGACGTCGGAAGGCGTCCCTGTAGGATCATTCCCATGACCAAGCAGACGTGGACCGCCGCCGTGTCCGCCCTGCTGTTCGTGGTCGCGGCGGCGTTCGTCGCCATGTGGCCCGTCGACTTCGTCACGGTGTCCCCGGGAGCCACCCACGACCTCCTGGCCCAGAGCGAGGGAGCCCCCGTCGTCTCGGTCCAGGACCTGGAGACCTTTCCCGCAACCGGCAAGATCCTGGTGACGACCACCTCGATGACACGCTCGGACTCACCGGTGAGTCTCCCCGAGGTCCTGTACGCCCACTGGACACCCGATCGTGACGTCTACCAGCGGGAGCACGTCTATCCGACCCGCATCTCGCAGTCCGAGTTGCGTGCCCGCGAGGCGCAGCAGATGACCGCGTCCCAGTCGGACGCCGCCGCAGCGGCCCTGCGCGCCGCCGGGAACGAGGTGGAGCAGATCCCCATGGTGCAATCCGTCTCCAGCACCGGGCCCGCCGCCGACAAGTTGTTCCCCGGCGACTTCGTGCTGGCCATCGACGACACCCCGACCCCCACCGTCGCCGACGCACGCGCGGCCATCGAGAGCCGCACCATCGGCCAGGAGGTCCTGTTCCGGGTGCTGCGCGACCGTGAGGTGCTCGTGGTCAAGGTCGACACGGCTCCGTCCAAGACCAACGTCGGCGTGCCGGTGTGGGGCGGCAACCTGGTCATGGGGTACAGCTACACGCCCCGGGTCCACATCGCTCTCGACCCGTCCATCGGTGGGTCCAGCGCCGGACTGATGATGGCCGTGGCCATCTTCGACACCATCACGCCCGGCGACCTCGTCGGTGGGCGGACGATCGCGGGGACCGGCGCGATCGACGGGGCCGGCACGGTGTCGACCGTCTCCGGGGTTCGTGAGAAGGTTTCGGGAGCCGAGCGGGACGGCGCGGACTTCTTCTTCCTGCCCGCCGCCAACTGCGGTGACCTCGCGGGCCATCCCTCCACCGTCCGGTTGGTGAGCGTCGAGACCCTGGAGGACACCATCAATTCCCTCGAGATGTTGGGCGACCCGGCCACCGAGGGTCTCGTGAAGGGATGCGCATGACCAACGACGCCCTGGCGGCGGCACTGCTGGAGATCGAACGCCACGTCACGCACGGCGGTTGGGACCAGCCGGCCCGGCTGTTCGCGCTGGTGCCCACGGGTGAACTGCTCGCGGCAGAGCCCTCGCTGGCCGCGCAGTTGTCCCGTCCGGGCGGCATTCCCGACGGCGCCCTGAGTTCCATCGAGCAGGATGGCTTCCACACCGGGGCCGACCTCATGGAGGACCTGGGGCGCATCATGTGGCCCGAGACGGTGCACGGCTGCGCCATGGCGATCGAGCGCGTCTTCGTCCCGCCGCACGTGGAGGCCGACATCCCCGACGATCCCGAGGCTGCGGCCACGTTCGTCGCCGAGCACGCCGAGCGCCGCGACGTCCGCGTCGTGGTGGGCGTCACCCGAGATGGGGGCCGCTACGGCGTGGCCCGGCTCAAGAGCGACCCGGACGACCTGCTGGCGGCCGACGACCTCGTTCCCGGTCTGGCTGACGCGCTCGCGCGCACGCTGACGGCCCACTGATCCACCACCCAAGACGCCCGACAACCCAAGGAGCACTGCAGACGTGCAAGCCCCAGCATCACCCCGCCGCAGCCCCATCGTGGTGACCGCCGTCATCCTGGCTGTCGCCATCGCGGTGTTCCTGCTCGCGGCGAGCCTGTGGACCGAGAAGCTCTGGTTCGACTCGATCGGGTTCACCGGTGTCTTCCTGACGCAACTCGGCGTCCAGGTGATCCTGTTCGTCGTGGGTGCCCTCGTCGTGGGTGGGCTCCTGTGGGTCAACATGGCGGTCGCCTTCCGCCACCGGCCCCAGCACCGCCGCCGTGGCGCTTCCGCCGTCCTCGACCGCTACCGCGACCTGCTGGAGCACAACGCGGTGGTGGCGATGCTGGTGCCTGCCGTGATGTTCGGGTTCATGGCCGGGCTGTCGACCGCCACGCAGACCCTGCCGGTCCTCGCGTGGTGGAACCGCCAGACCTCCGGCGTGATCGAGCCGACGTTCGGCCTGGACACCACCTTCTTCATGCTGGAGTACCCGGTCTGGCGCTTGGCGACATCGCTGCTCATGAGCGGTCTGGTCTTCGCGTTCATCGCCGCGGTGGCCGTCCACTTCGCCGTCGGCAACCTGGCCCCGGGCCAGGAGGACGGTCGTCGGGCCACGCGCGCGGCGTCCGTCCACCTCTCCATCCTGGGTACGGCGGCACTGGTCGTCTACGGCCTGCAGAACCTGCTCGACCGCTACGCGTTGGTGCTGGAGCAGGGCACGCTCTTCACCGGCCTGCACTACACCGATGCGAATGCGCGGATGGACGCCAAGCTCGTCGTGGCGGTCATCGCCTTCATCGTCGCGGCACTGTTCGTGGTCAACATCTTCTGGCGCCGGTCGCTCGTGCCCGGCACGGGTGTCGTCCTGATGCTGGTCTCCAGCCTGATCCTGTCGATGATCTACCCGTGGATCGTCCAGACGTTCCAGGTCCGCCCCAACGAGCCGGATCGGGAGAACGACTTCATCGCCGCCCACCTCGACGCCACCAAGGACGCCTATGGCATCGCGGGCACCGAGATCACCGAGTACGAGGCCGTCACGCAGGTGGCCCCCGGGCAGCTCAAGGAGGACGCCGCCGCCCTGCCCGGTATCCGCCTCATGGATCCCCAGGTCATCGGCCCGACGTTCGACCAGCTCCAGCAGGTGCGTGGCTACTACTCGTTCCCCGACATCCTCGACATCGACCGGTACACGATCGACGGGCAGGAGACCGACGTCGTGGTGGCCGCCCGTGAGATGAACCAGGCCAACATCCCTGACCGCAACTGGAACAACATCCACACCGTCTACACGCACGGGCACGGGTTCGTGTCGGCCTATGGCAACCGTCGCCAGGGCAACGGTGAGCCGGTCTGGATCACCCGCGACATCCCGCCGGTCGGCAAGATCGAGGAGGCGCAGTCCCGCGTCTACTACGGCGAGGAGTCCGAGAGCTTCGCCATCGTGGGGCGGCAGGAGGGCCAGGCCCCGATCGAGCTGGACTCGCCGGGTGGCGCCCAGGGCGGCGGCGAGCAGTACAACGAGTACGACGGTTCGGGCGGAGTCCCCATGGGTGATCCGCTGAGCCGGTTGCTCTACGCCGCGCGCTTCGGTGACATCAACATCCTGCTGTCGGACCGGGTCAACGAGAACTCCAAGGTCCTCTACGACCGGACGCCGAAGCAACGCGTCGAGAAGGTGGCACCCTGGCTGACGGTGGACAGCAACACCTACCCGGCCATCGTCGAGGGACGCCTGGTGTGGATCGTCGACGCGTACACGACGTCGTCGACCTACCCGAACAGCCAGCGCGTCCTGCTCCGGGACGCCACGTCCACCACCCAGAGCTCGGCCCTGGGTGCGCAGCTCGACCAGCCGATCAACTACATGCGCAACTCCGTCAAGGCCGTCGTGGATGCCTACGACGGCACGGTGAAGCTGTACGCGTGGGACGAGACCGATCCGCTGCTGCGCACGTGGGAGGCCGCGTTCCCCGGCACGATCACCCCGCGCTCGGAGATCAGCGCCGACCTCCTGGACCACCTGCGCTACCCCGAGGACCTGTTCAAGGTGCAGCGTGAGATCCTCGGTCGTTACCACGTCGGCAACCCGCGCGTCTGGTACAACGGCACGGACGTCTGGCAGGTGCCGATCGACCCGGTGCAGAGCAACGAGCGCCAGAAGGAGCCTACCTACTACCTGTCGATCAAGTGGCCCGGCGACCAGCACCCCGTCTTCAGCCAGACGGCCGTGTTCGTGCCGCAGAACCGCCAGAACCTCGCCAGCTACCTGGCCGTCAACGCCGATGCCGCGAGTCCCGACTACGGGCAACTCCGGATCCTGCGCATGTCGGACCGACGCCAGATCGATGGTCCCGGGCAGACCCAGAACGCCATCACGCAGAACCCGGACGTGGCCGAGCGGCTGCTGCCCTACACGCAATCGCGCGGTTCGGCGTCCATCAAGTACGGAAACCTGCTCACCCTGCCCATGGGCAACGGCCTGCTGTACGTGGAGCCCATCTACACGGAGCGGAGCGGCAACGCCGGTGCCTACCCGGCCCTGACGTTCGTCGTCGTCCGGTTCGGTGAGCACGTGGGCATCGGGAGCACGCTCCAGGAGGCCCTCGACCGGGTGTTCGTGGGGGATGCGGGGGCCGCGACCGGCGAGTTGCCCGTCACCGAGCCGACGCCGGGGCAGACGCCGTCCGAGACGCCCGCCCCGGGGCAGGCCCCGGCCCCGGGCGAGACGCCGGCACCGTCCGACACCACCGCCCCGACCGGCGTGGTCGACGAGGCGGCTGCGATCGCAGCGCTGACCAAGGCCGACCAGGCGTTCGACTCGGCTGACCTGGCCCTGCGGTCAGGCGACCTGGCGACGTACCAGGCGAAGCTGCAGGAGGCCAAGGCCGCGACGGAGGAGGCCATGCGCGCCCTGGGGCGCTGACCGGGCACGGTGGGCCGCCTCCGCGAGGGGCTGGCCCGTCAAATCCAATCGCCGACGGGCACGATGGTGGGATCCCAACCAGCCGCCCGGATCTGACCCTCCAGGACGCCGGCGTCCCCGACGACGACCAGGGAGCCGGAGTCGACGCCGAGCAGGTCGACGGCGGCAGCGGACGCGCTGTCGGGGGTCACCTTGCGGTAGGCGGCCAGCTGTGAGTCGATGGCGTCCGCGCCCAGGCCGGCACCCAGCAGGCTCAGGACACCGACGGTCACCCCCGTCGCCGTGGCGTACCGCAGGGGGGTGGTCCCGACGATGTAGTCCCGGGCCCGGGCCACCTCTTCCTTCGTGATGGGGTTGGCCGCCACGTCGAGCAGGGAGGGCATCAGGGACAGCGCCTCGCCGACCACCTCGTTGCGGAAGGAGCCGTAGGTGGAGGAGTAGCCACCGCTGCGCATGGGGGAGTTGAGCAGGCTGACGCCGTAGCTGAAGCCCTTCTCCTCGCGCAGCACACGGTTGAGGCGACTGAGGTAGGCCCCGCCGAGCGCGTTCGTCGCGACCTGGAGGGCGGCCCAGCGGGCGTCACGTCGGTCGATGGTGAACCAGCCGCGACGGATGTCGGCCTGGACCGAGCCCGGTCGGTCGATGAGCCACGCCGCGCCTGGGCGGGCCTGGGGCACCTCGTGGGTGCTGCGTTCCTGGGCGGGGCACTCCCAGGCGCTGAAGATGTCGATGACGTCGTCGAGGACGCCGTGGTCGTAGTCGCCCGACATGACCAGGACGGCGCCGTGCGGTCCGTTGGTGGCGTGGTGGTAGGCGCGCACATCGGCTCCCGTGACCTCACCGATCACCCCGGGCAGGCCGACCCTGCTGCGTGAGGCCCGGAAGGCCTGGTCAACCAGCGCCCGGCGCAGGGCGTGGTTGGCGCGACCCGACCCGGTGGCGAGCTGCTGCTCCAATTGAGCCACCTGGAGTCGACGGTGCCGCTCGACGTCCCTGTCGGCCAATTGGGGTTCCATCACGGCTTCCGCCAGCAGCCGGATTGCGGTGCGCAGGTGCGCGCCCGGGACGTCGGCCAGGAGGTGGACGTGGCTGTAGCCGACGGTGGGCTCCAGCACGGCGCCGGAGGCCTCCACGGCCTCGGCGAAGGTGGTGCCCGGGTGCGTGAGGGAGCCCTCAGTGAGCGTGCTCGCGGTGAGAATGGACACACCTTCGCGACTGTTCGGCTCGCTGTTCAGCGGCACGTCGAGCAGCAGCCCGACGGAGACGACGTACTGGCCGGGCAAGTTGTGCAGGATGACGCGGAGCCCGTTGTCGAGCAGGAAGGTGCGCCCGCGCGGGAAGGACCACGGACCAGGGGGCCGAACTCTCGGGCGCCTCGGCAACCTGACCACTATTCGCCTCCCAACGGTCCGCGTCGGTACTCGAGCACGGCACGCGCCTCCGGGTCCAACCACGCCCGGGCGGCATCCCGGACCTCGTCGGCGCCGATGCTCGTGTACTCGACGATGCGCATGTTGACCCGGGCAGGGTCGTTGAACATGGTGGTGTAGCCGCTCAACAGGTCGGCGCGGGACTCGAGGCGGGAGCACTCGGCCAGCCACTCCCGCTCGAACTGGACACGGACCCGCTGCAGTTCGGGCTCGGTCGGACCCGCCTCGCAGAAGCGGGCGACCTCCTCGCACAGGGCGGTCTCGATCGTCGCGAGGTCCTGGCCCTCGAGCGCACGGGCATACGCCATGCCCAGGGAGTTGGCGCGCACCAACGCGATTGAGGATGAGCCGGCCCCCGAGCACGTGGCGTCGTCGCGCACGAGGCGCTTGTACAGCCGCGATGTCTCGCTGCCGCCGAGCACCGTGAGGGCGATGTCCACGGCGTCCGCCTCGCGAGAGCCCCGCGAGGGCGTCCGCCACTGGACGTAAAGCATGTCGGCCGGGACGGGTGCGGACGTCACCCTGCGCGGGACCCCGGAGTGGGGCGGCAGGACAGCGAGGTCGGCGCGGGCCGGCACCGGACGGCAGGGCAGCTTGCCGAAGTACTTGCGGGCCTTCGCCACCCCGTCCTCGACGGTGACGTCGCCGACGAGGGTGAGGACCGCGTTGCTGGGGGAGTACCACGTGGAGAAGAACGCGTGCGCGTCGCTGAGCGCAGCCGCGTCGAGGTCGTCCATGGACCCGATGACGGTGTGCCCGTAGGGGTGGTCGGGGGGGAAGGCAAGCGCCAGCAGGTGGTCGACGGTGTCGCCGTAGGGTGCGTTGTCGTAGCGCTGCCGCTTCTCCTCCTTGACGACTTCGCGCTGGGTGTCGAGGTTCTCCTGCGTGAGGGCGGGCAGGAGGTTGCCCATGCGGTCGGCCTCGAGCCAGAGGGCGAGGTCGAGCACCCCGGTCGGCACGGCCTCGAAGTAGTTCGTCCGGTCGAACCACGTGGTCGCGTTCCCGGTGGCACCGGACGCCTGCAGGGCGTTGAAGTGCTCCCCGGAGGGAACGTTCTCCGACCCTTGGAACATGACGTGCTCGAACAGGTGCGCGAGACCCGTTCGCCCGGGCTCCTCGTCGCGTGAGCCGACGTCGTACCACAGGTTGACCGCCACGAACGGGACGGCGTGGTCGGGGCTCACGATCACGCGGAGGCCGTTGGGCAGCGTCTCCTCATGGATCGGGTACCCGAGTGGAACAGCGGTGGTCATCCGCCCATCCAAGCACAAGGGCCAAGAACACACGGCAGGACGAGCAACCGGATCGGGCAAATGGCCGGGGTGTGCGAAAGGCCCGGGCTCCCTGAGGGCCGGGCCTTTCGTGTTGGTAGCGGGGAGGGGATTTGAACCCCTGACCTCTAGGTTATGAGCCTAGCGAGCTACCGAGCTGCTCCACCCCGCGTCGTTGTTGCTTGGACTACTCTAGCCCACACCTCGGGGAATCCCAAAATCGGGGAGTCAGAGTGCGGTGCAGTAGGCTTGCCGCGCTCGCAGGTGGCGGTGATCCGGAGGATTCGAATGGCGAAGTCGGTGTTGGTGAGGACGCGTCGGCGTCGCGCGCTCGGGGCAGCGCTGGCCGCTGTCGCCCTGCTGCTGACGGCATGTTCGGGTGGGGCTTCCAACCTGCCGTCCTCGCCCTCGAACGTCCCTGCGACCGAGAACCCCGCAGCGGTGAAGACGCTCGTGATCGGAGCGACGGCCGAGCCCCCCACCCTCGACCCGACCGCGACGGACGCCGCGGCCCCGGCCCAAGCCCTGCTCTACAACGTCTACGAGACCCTGGTGAAGGTGGACGCGGACGGTCAGCTCAAGCCCCTGCTGGCCCAGGCGTGGGACGTCACCGAGGACCGCCTCACCTACACGTTCAAGCTCAACCCCCTCGCCAAGTTCGCGGACGGCTCGCCGATCACCGCCGACGCGGTGGTGCAGAACGTCGAGCGCATCCGGACCGGGGAGTCGGCACCCAAGTTGAAGCGGCAGTTGGCGGACGTCGTCGAGACCGAGGCCGTGGATCCCGGCACCGTCGCCATCACGCTCGCCAAGCCCAACGCCTTCTGGCTGTACGACATGGCAGGGGCGGCGGGCATTGTGATGAACCCGGCCGGCTTCGCCGAGGCCGGATCGAAGACGGCGGGCTCCGGCCCGCTCGCCCTCGGCACCTGGCTCCCGGGGGACAGCATCACGCTGGCCCGTAACACGAACTACTGGGGCACCCCGGTTCGCTTCGACGAGGTCACGTTCCGGTACTTCCGGGATCCCAACGCGATGACCGCCGCGATGCTGACCGACCAGATCGACGTCATCTCCAACCTGCAGGCGCCCGAGGCCGTCGCGCAGTTCTCCGACACCTCCCGCTTCACCGTGATCGAGGGCCTCACCGACGGTGAGGTGACCATGGGCATCAACAACGGGTATGTCCTGCCCGATGCGCCGGCGGGTTACGTCCAGGGCACGGGCAACCCCGCGCTGCAGGACGTTCGGGTGCGGCGCGCGATCACCCAGGCCATCGACAAGAAGGCGCTGGTCGAGACGGTGTGGGGCGGCAAGGGCGTCCCGATCGGCTCGATGGCGACCCCTCTGGCTGACTACTACGAGGACCTCACGGGCCTTTACCCGTACAACCCCGAGGAGTCCAAGCGGCTGCTGGCGGAGGCGGGCCACCCGCAGCTCACGCTGCGCCTGAGGCCCGCCGCGCTGCCGTACGCCAGCAAGGCGGCCCAGTTCATCTCCTCCCAGCTCAGCGCCGTCGGGATCACCGCGCAGGTGGAGGAACTCCAGTTCCCGGCCCGCTGGGTCGACACGGTGCTCACCAAGGCCGACTACGACCTGACGATCGTCGCCCACGTGGAGCCGCGCGACGTCGCCACGTTCGCCAACCCCGCGTACTACTGGCGCTACGACAACCCCGCCGTCCAGCAGGAGGTCGCGGCTGCGGCGGCCGGTTCGTTGGAGGAGTCCCCGGGCCACCTCCGGGCCGCCGCCCGCCTCATCGCCGAGGACGCCGCCGCCGTCTGGCTCTTCAGCCTGCCGAACCTCGTCGTCACGCGAGCGGGCATCACCGGGGTTCCGCAGAACGCCAACAGCGCGCTGGCCTTCGACGTCACGACGATCGCCAAGGCCTAGCCTCCGGTGGCCCGCCAAGTCCTGGCGCGGCTGGGCATCTTCGCTCTCAGCCTGGCACTCGCCTCAGCGTTGATCTTCGTGATCACCCAGGCGTTGCCCGGCGACGTGGCCGCCGTGATCCTGGGGCACGGGGCCACGCCCGAACAGCTGGCGGCCAAGAGGGCCCAACTGGGCACGGACCGGCCGTTCCCGGTGCAGTACCTGGAGTGGGTCACCGGAGTCCTCACGGGTGACCTCGGTCGCTCGTGGCTGTCGGGCCTTCCCGTCCGGACGCTCATCGCACCGCGGATCGGGGTGACGGTCTCCCTCGTGGCCGGGGGCCTGCTGCTGGCAGTCCTCATCGCGCTGCCCCTGGGTGCCCTCGCGGCCCTCAAGCGTCGCCGGTGGCAGGGCTTCCTCACGTCCGCTGCCGCCCAGGCCGGCATGGCCATCCCCGCATTCTGGGCCGGCATCCTGTTGGTGTTCGTGTTCAGCGTGAGCCTGGGCTGGCTGCCGGCCAGTGGGTACGTCCGACTCGGGAGCGACCCCCTCGAGTGGGCACGCCACCTCGTCCTCCCGGTGGTCTCGCTGGGCATGGTCCAGTCGGCCGTGCTGATCCGCTACGTCCGCTCGGCCTTCCTCGAGGTCCTTGCCGAGGACTACTACCGCACCGCCCGATCGATCGGCTGGACGCGCTGGCGGGCGCTCGCGCGCCACGGCGTCCGCAACGCCGCCCTGTCCCTGGTCACTGTGCTCGGATTGCAGTTGGCCTCCGTCATCGTGGGCGCCATCGTCATCGAGCGGGTCTTCGTCCTACCCGGCCTGGGGTCGCTGCTGCTGGACATGGTGAGCCAGAACGACCTGGTGGTCGTCCGGGGGGTCGTGATGCTGCTCGTGTTGGCGGTGCTCGTCATCAACGCCCTGGTCGACATCAGCTACGTCTTCATCGACCCCCGCCTGCGGGCTCGGGAGTCGTCGTGAAGCGCGCGGAACTCTGGGTCGGCCTGGTCCTGGTCATCGGTGTGATGGGCATGGCCCTGCTGTCGTTCGTCTGGACGCCGTTCAGCGCGACCGCCGTCGGGTCGGCCCCGCGTCTCCTGCCCCCGGGATGGCCGCACGTGTTGGGAACCGACCACATGGGCATCGACACCCTCAGCCGCATCCTCGTCGGGGCGCGGTCGGCGCTGTACGTCGGCGTCATCGCCGTCGGGATCGCGGCCCTGGGCGGGGTCCCGCTCGGGATCGTCACCGCTTGGCTACCGCGCTGGCCCGCCGAGGCGGTGATGCGGACGGTGGACGTGGCGTACGCGTTCCCGGCGCTGCTGCTGGCGATCGTGCTCGCCGGGGTGTTCGGGGGGTCCACGGAGACGGCGATGGTCGCGATCGGCCTGGCCACGATCCCCGCGTTCATCCGCGTCACGCGGGCCGCCACCCTGTCGGTGCTGGCGTCCGACTACGTGCTGGCGGCGCGGGCCTCCGGGACCCCGGTCGGGGGGATCGCGGTCCGGCACGTCCTGCCCAACATCGCCCCCATGATCGGCGTCCAGGCGTCGGTGAGCTTCGCCATCGCGATCCTGGCCGAGGCGGCGCTGTCCTACCTCGGGTTGGGCACCCCGCCGACCGTGCCGTCGTGGGGACGGATGCTCGGGGACGCCCAGACGTACCTGTTCGCCCACCCCAGCCAGGCCGTCTGGCCCGGTCTGGCGATCGCGGCGGCCGTGCTCGGGTTCAACCTCGTCGGCGACGGCCTGCGGGACTTCCTCGACCCGAAGCTGCAGGAGGTCGCGTGAACCCTGCGACCAGTTCCGGGACCGACCCGCACGCGCAGCCCCCGTTGCTGCAGGTGCGTGACCTGTCGGTCTCCTTCGGGCACAAGCCGCCCGTGGTGAAGGGACTCGACTTCGACCTCGCCGCTGGGCAGCGCCTCGGGATCATCGGGGAGTCGGGCTCCGGCAAGACCGTCACCGCGCTCGCCATCATGGGGCTCCTGCCCGAGTACGCGCGTGTGACCGGCTCGATCCGGCTCCGCGGGCAGGAACTCGTCGGTCTCACCGACCGCGAGCTGTCCCGTCTGCGGGGGGATCGGATGGGCATGATCTTCCAGGAGCCCATGACGGCGTTGGACCCGACGATGATGGCGGGCCGCCAGATCGCCGAGGCGTTCCGCCTGCACCGCGACCGGGACGCCGGCCGTGCCCGGAACGCCGTCATCAGCATGCTCGACGCCGTCGGGTTCACCGAGGCGGAACGCATCGCCGACAGCTACCCGCACCAGCTCTCCGGCGGGCAGCGCCAGCGCGTCGTCACCGCGATGGCCCTGGTCAACCGCCCGGACCTCGTCATCTGCGACGAGCCGACCACGGCCCTGGACGTCACCGTCCAGGCGACGGTCCTGCGGGTCCTCGACGAGGTGCTGGACGCCGTGGGCGCAAGTTGTCTGTTCATCAGCCACGACCTCGCCGTGGTGTCCCAGCTGTGCTCCGACGTGCTCGTGATGCTGGACGGCGAGGTCGTCGAGCGGGGAAGCGCGGAGCGGGTCTTCAGCAGCCCCCAACACCCGTACGCCGCGGGCCTCGTCGCCACCGCCCGGCTCGACCTTCTGGAACCCGGCACCCGACTGCCCACCGTCGCCGAGCACATGCGGGGGGGCCGATGAAGGACGAGCCCCTCTTCGAGGTCGAGCACCTCACCCGGGTGTACCACACCGGGCGCCGGAAGGTGCTGGCCCTCGATGACGTCAGCCTGACGGTCGCGCCCGGCCAACGCCTGGGCATCGTGGGGGAGTCCGGCTCGGGCAAGTCCACCCTCGTCCGCCTCATGGCGGGCCTCGACAGGCCGACGTCGGGCACCGTCCGCTTCGACGGCCGACCGGTCTCGGGCGTGCTGGAGCGTGAGCTCGGCTTCCTGCGGGCGGCCGTCCAGTTCGTCTTCCAGGACCCCCGCAGCTCGCTCAATCCCCGCATGCGGGTCGGCGACATCGTGGCGGAGCCGCTCCGGAGCCCCCGGGTGCGGCGCGAACTCGGCGCCGTCGACCAGCGCCGGCGTGTCGCCGAGGTGCTGGACGCCGTGGGGCTCCCCGCCGACGCCGCGTCACGGTTCCCGCACGCGTTCTCCGGCGGACAGCGTCAGCGCATCGCGATCGCCCGCGCCCTGGCACCGAACCCGCGCGTGATCATCGCCGACGAGGCCGTGTCGGCCCTGGACGTGTCCGTCCGCGCCACGGTGCTCAACCTCCTGATGTGCCTGGTCGACGAGCTCGGCTTGACGCTGCTCTTCGTGAGCCACGACCTGTCCGTGGTTCGCCACGTCTGCCCGGACGCCGTCGTGCTGCAGGCCGGCAGGATCGTCGAGGCCGGACCCTCGACGCGGCTGTTCAGCGCCCCCGAGCACCCCTACACCGCCCGACTGGTGGCCGCGATCCCGACGTTCCGCCACAGAACGTAGAATGCCCCGGGTGAAGGCGCTCCTCCTCGAGAACATCCATCCCTCCGGCGTCCGGCTCCTCCAGGAACGCGGGTACGAGGTGGAGACCGTGCCCGGCGCCCTGGGTGAGGACGACCTCATCGCGGCCCTCGACGGTGTCGACCTGCTGGGGATCCGGTCCAACACGCAGCTCACCTCGAAGGTCATCGACTCCGCGCCCCACCTGCGCGCGGTCGGCGCGTTCTGCATCGGCACCAACCAGATCGCTCTGGAGGAGGCCACCCATCGAGGGGTGGCGGTCTTCAACGCCCCGTTCAGCAACACCCGGTCCGTGGTGGAGCTGGCCATCGGCGAGATCATCGCCATGGCGCGCCACCTGACCGACCACAACGCCCGCATGCACTCCGGAGAGTGGTCGAAGTCCGCGAAGGGGTCACACGAGATCCGGGGGCGGTCGCTGGGCATCGTGGGCTACGGCAACATCGGGTCGCAGCTGTCCGTGGTCGCGGAGTCGCTGGGCATGCGCGTCCTCTTCTACGACATCGTCGACCGGCTCGCCCTGGGCAACGCCCGCCGCATGGGCTCCCTGGAGGAGCTGCTCGCCGAGGCCGAGACGATCACGCTGCACGTGGACGGCCGGGCCGCGAACCGCGGGTTCTGGGGCGACCACGAGTTCTCGCTGATGCGGCCCCGCTCGCTGTTCCTCAACCTGTCCCGCGGGTTCGTGGTCGACACCGAGGCCCTCAAGCGCCACCTCGACTCCGGCCACCTGGCGGGTGCGGCCATCGACGTCTTCGAGACCGAGCCGAAGAAGAACGGTCCCGGCTGGGAGCACCCGCTGCGCGGCACCCCGAACGTCATCCTGACGCCGCACGTCGCCGGATCGACCGAGGAGGCCCAGGAGAACATCGGCCACTTCGTCGCCAACAAGTTGGCCGACTACGCCGAGAACGGCTCCACCGTCCTGTCGGTGAACCTGCCGGCCGTGCAGGCCCAAGCCCCGCACGCGCGCCGCATCATGCATCTGCACCGCAACGTCCCGGGTGTGCTGGCGAAGATCAACACGATTTTTGCCGAGCACGGCACGAACATCGAGGGCCAGACCCTCGCCACGCGTGGCCAGACCGGCTACGTCGTCCTGGACATCGCCGGCGAGGTGTCGGACGCCGTCGTGGCAGCCCTGACGGCCATGCCCGAGGCTATCCGCGTCGAGGTGCGCTGACCGGGTCGACGCCGGTCAGGGCCTGCGGACCGTCGGGGCCGACCCGTCGATCCGCGCCAGGAACCGCAGCACGGCGGGTTGCCACGTGGAGTCACCCTGACCGTCGCTGACGAGCTCGCGCCACGTGGTCAACACGTGCTCCTGGATCGCGATGACGTCGGCGGGCGCCACCACCGGTGAGTCGACGAAGAGGGCCCGGGTGAAGTCCAGCACGTCCGCCTCGGTGACATCCCCGGGGGTGAGGCGACCCATGGCGTACAGCGCGGCCGGGATGCAGTTCACGCTGTGCTGCTTGATGTAGAGCACCGTCTCGGCGATCTCGACCGCGCCGTCGAACAGCGGGCCGTCCAGCTCGGACGCCGTGGCCGCATCGGCGCCCAGCTCGCGGTGGGTGCGCCGGTAGAACGTCCAGGCCAGGACGACGACCATGATGTGCAGGCTCGGTACGCAGAGCAGGTGGGGGTCGAACGCGTGGATCGCGAGGAACCGGCCCCTCAGGTAGCGCGGTCGCCTCGTGGTGGACATCGTGGTCGAGTAGACCCCGGACGCCTCGCGGTAGGCGCGCGTGATGAGCCCGAGGAACTCCACCGCGGCGCGTCGCTGGGCCCCTGCCCCGAACCGGCGGCGGATGTCGCCGAGGGGACGGATCCAGAACGCGATGAAGTCCAGGTAGGCGCCGATCCGCTCGGGGGCGAACGGGACGCGCTCGTCGAGGGGGTGGTCGACGTCGACGACGGGTACCCTCCGAAGGCCCAGGCGTACGGAGAACTGCAGCCAGAAGAACTCCACCAGGACGGTCCCGAGGAATCCCAGGACCGCGCGCAGCGCGTCCGGGTGACGGACGACCTGCGCGGCGACGACCGGCACCGGCACCGGCTTGCGCGCGCTCAGGGGAGTGGGTCCAGCTCGGTGGTGGGCTCGACGAGCGTCAGCGCGTCGGCCACCGCGTCGTGGAGTCGGCCGTTCGTGGCGAGCGCGCCGGGTCCGGCGACGCCGTCCACCCCGTCGATGTTGGTGAACCGGCCGCCCGCCTCGCGGACGATGACGTCGAGGGCGGCCATGTCGTGCAGTGCGAGGTCCGGCTCGGTGGCGATGTCGACCGCGCCCTCGGCGACCAGCATGTAGCTCCAGAAGTCACCGTAGGCGCGCGTCCGCCAACACTCGCGCATCAGGTCGACGAAGCCCTGGCCGCGACCGGAGGAGACCCACCCGTGGATCGACGAGTACGACAGCGACGCATGGGTGATGTCGTCGACGGCCGAGACCTGCAGGCGCGTGGCGTTGGCCAGCGACTTGCCCGTGTAGGCGCCGCCGCCCTGGGAGGCCCACCAGCGGCGCTGGAGGGCCGGCGCCGAGACCAGCCCCACGACGACCCGGCCGCCCTCCATGAGCGCGATGAGCGTGGCCCAGACGGGCACGCCCCGGACGAAGTTGCTGGTGCCGTCGATCGGGTCGATCACCCAGCGGCGCGGGCCCCAGCCGGAGTCCTCGCGCTCCTCACCGTGCACGGCGTCCCGCGGGCGCGCCCGCTTGAGGGTGGCGCGCAGCGCGTCCTCGACGGCGAGGTCGGCGTCGGTGACCTCGGTGAGGTCGGGCTTGCTGGTCACCGTCAAGTCCTGGGCCTTGAAGCGGGCCAAGGAGATCGCGTCGGCGGTGTCGGCGAGGACGTGGGCGAGGCGCACGTCGTCGACGTAGGAGGGCTCCGGCATGCCTCCACCCTAGTGGTCGGGGCACCGACGGCCCGGTACGGCTCACTCCCAGGAAGGCGGGCTCGTCCAGACCTTCTCCATGCGGCGGAACGACTCCAGCCGCTCGGGACGCAGGCGGCCGTCGGCCACGGCGACGTCCAGCGCGCACTCGGGCGCGGTCGAGTCATGGAGACAGCCGCGGGGACACTGAGCGACGAGCGCGGCCAGGTCGTCGAACGCGGCGAGGATCGAGTCGGTGGTCACGTGCGACAGCCCGAAGGAGCGGACGCCCGGGGTGTCGATCACCCAGCCGCCCGGCTCCGGCAGCTCCAGCGCGATCGCCGAGGTCGAGGTGTGGCGTCCGCGCCCCGTGTGCTCGTTGACGAGGCCGGTGGTCCGGCGCGCCTCCGGGATGAGGGCGTTGACCAGCGTCGACTTCCCGACGCCGGAGTGTCCGACGAAGACCGTGCGGTGGTCCGCCAGCAACGCGCGCAGGTGGGACAGGTCGGCGCCCGGCTGCACGACGATGGCGTCGACGTCCAGGCCGGCGTAGGCGGCCAGGAGGTCGTCGGCGGAGGCCAGGTCGGCCTTGGTCAGCACGAGGATCGGCACCAGGCCCGCGTCGTACGCCCCCACCACGATGCGGTCGATCATGCCCATCCGGGGAGGGGGGTCGGCCAGGGCGGTCACGATCGCGAGTTGGTCGGCGTTCGCGACGATGGGGCGCTCGAACGGGTCGTCGTCATCGGCGGTGCGTCGCAGCACGGTGTCCCGCTCGAGCACCTCGACGATGCGCGCCAAGGTGCCCTCGTCGCCGGACGTGTCGCCCACCACACGGACACGGTCGCCCACGATCACACCCTTGCGGCCCAGCTGGCGCGCCTTGGCCGCCAGCACGCGCCGTTTTCCCTGCTCGTTGTCGAGGTCGACGGTGTAGCGGCCCCGGTCCACGGTGATGACGAGTCCCACCTCGGCGTCCGAGTAATCCGGGCGGTCCTTCGTCCGCGGTCGGGTGCGGCGCTGGGGGCGTCCGAAACCGTCGTGCTCGTCGCGCTCCATCGAGCGCCGGCTCACGGCTCCACCAGGGTGTTCCACAGGCCGGGGAAGTCGGCCATCGTCTTGGTCGTGGCGCCGATGTCGTCGAGTTCGACGCCCGGGACCGCGAGGCCCAGGACGGCTCCCGCATGGGCCATCCGGTGGTCGGCGTAGGTGTGCCAGGTCCCGCCGGTGAGAGGGCCGGGGACGATGGCCAGGCCGTCAGGGGTCTGGTGGGCGCCCGCGCCGAACTCGCGCAGCTCCGTCTCCAGGGCTGCGAGCCGGTCGGTCTCGTGGCCCCGCACGTGCGCGACGCCGCGGATGCTGCCCGGGCCGTCCGCGATCGCGAGGAGCGCGGCCGCGATGCAGGTGAGTTCGCTGGCATCGGTGAGGTCGAGGTCCACGCCCCGGACCCGTCCGGTGCCCGTCACGGTGACGAAGCCCTTGGTGCGCGTCACCACGCCGCCGAGGGCGTCCAGCACGCCGAGGATGGCGTCGGACGCCTGGGCGGTGTGCTGCGGCCATGCCACGGTCACGGCCCCGGCGGTGGGCAGGGCCGCGGCCAGGAACACCGCGGCGTTGACCAGGTCTGGCTCGATGGTCTCGTCGCGAGCGGCGATCGTGCCGGGTCTGACCCGCCAGGACGCGGGGCCGACCTCCTCCGCGTCCACGCCGCGGTCGCGCAGCATGGCGAGCGTGAGTCCGATGTGGGGACGCGACGGGACGGCCTCGCCGGCGTGGTGGAGGACCAGGCCCTCGTCGAACCGGGCGGCCGAGAGGAGCAGCCCCGACACGAACTGGCTCGACCCGGAAGCATCGATCGTGGCCTCGCCGCCGCGCACCGACCCCGTGCCGTGCACCGTGAAGGGCAGCGACCGGCCGTCGATGCGGACGCCCGCCTGGGCGAGCCCGTCCAACAACGGTGCCACGGGCCGGACCTCTGCCTCGCGATCCCCGGTGAACGGCGTGGTGCCGTCGGCCAGGGCGGCCAGCGGCGGGACGAACCGCATGATCGTGCCGGCGAGCCCGACATCGACCGCCCCGGGGGAGAACCGAGCCGGGGGAGTGACCGTGACCGAGCCGTCCGCCTGATCGACGAAGCCGACACCCAGCGAGCCGAGGGCGGCGCGCATGAGGCGGGTGTCACGGGCGTCCAGGGCGCCTACGAGGCGCGACGGACCGCTCGCCAGCGCGGCGAGCACGAGGGCACGGGCCGTGGCGGACTTGGAGCCGGGGACCACGACGGCCCCCCGGACGGGCGAGTCCGGGGTGGGGGCCAGCCAGCGGGTCACGAGCTCACCGGTGTGGTCACGCGAGGGCGCCCTCGATGCTCTTGCGGGCGATCCGCGCCTGCAACTGCGCCTCCCGCTTCAGGCGCTTGGCGTCCTTCGCCAGCAGCTTCGCCGCGTGGCCGGTCTCATTGGTGACGGCCTTCGTGGCGCGACCGGCCTCGCGGGTGACGGTGCGCTGGGCGCGTTCCGCCTCGCGGGCGAGGCGCTTGCGGGAGTCAGCGGCGCGCCACATCAGGCTCGGCTGCCCGGCGGTGTCCTGCGACACGACGAGGGCCGCGCCCAGCAGCGCGAGGTTGCGCATCAACTGGCCGCGCACCTCCTTCTTCTCCTCGTCGGACACGCCGTTGGTCTTCGCGGCCAGGACGTGGGGCACGAGGGAGGCGGCGGCCAGGTAGCCGGCGCTGCGGCGTCCGATGCCGGTCGCCATGCCGAGTCCGCCGAGGATCGACACGGCACCGTTGATGCGGACGAGGGTGTCGGGATCCTCCGGGACATAGGCGGACGCCTCGGGCGGGAGCGCACGCTGGGCCAGGGGGACGAAGCGCTGAGCGAGGGGCTCGGCGACGGGGGCGAACTGGGCCGGGTCCTTCACGGCCTTGGCGCCCTGGACGATGAAGTAGCCGCCCAGCATCAGACGGCCGATTCCGCGCACGAGATTCATGGGTCATTCCTACCATCGAGGACCAACACTGGGGAACAAACGACGGGGACGTCGCGTTCTCCCACCATGGCAAGCACCGAGATACTCACGCTCCCGGCCACGGGGCTGCGCGCCGCTCCGGCGTCGGCGGTACTCTCGTATGTGATGAACCTGTCCAGCACCGACGCGCCCCGCGAGGTCGACGTCGACTCCGAGACCCCCGAGCAGCGCTCCGCTCGTTTCGAGCGTGACGCGATGCCTTTCATCGACCAGCTGTACGGCGCGGCGTTGCGGATGACCCGCAACCCGGCCGATGCCGAGGACGTGGTGCAGGAGGCGTACGCCAAGGCGTTCGCCTCGTTCCACCAGTTCAAGCCCGGCACCAACCTGAAGGCGTGGCTCTACCGCATCCTCACCAACACCTACATCAACGGCTACCGCAAGAAGCAGCGGCAGCCGAAGGAGGGGTTCGGGGAGGACATCGAGGACTGGCAGTTGGCCGCCGCCGAGAAGCACACCTCAACCGGCCTGCGTTCGGCGGAGATGGACGCGCTGGATCGCATGCCCGACTCGGCCGTGACCGAGGCGATGAACGAATTGGCTCCGGACTTCCGGATGGCCGTCTACCTCGCCGATGTCGAGGGCTTCTCCTACAAGGAGATCGCCGAGATCGTGGGCACGCCGATCGGCACGGTCATGTCTCGCCTCAACCGAGGGCGGACGCAGCTACGCGCCAAGCTCGCCGACCACGCCGCCTCGCTGGGCATCGGGACCGGTGGTCGCGATGCGTGAGGTCGATTGCAGCTTCGTGGCGGCCCGGGTCAACCAATTCCTGGACGGTGAGCTCTCCGAGCGCGAGGCGGATGAACTGCGCCACCACATCGACGCGTGCGCCCACTGCCTGGACGAGACCGACCTGCTGGACGCCCTCAAGCGGCTCGTCCGTCGGGCCTGCGCGTGCCCACGCGCGCCGGAGACCTTGCGCCTGCGCGTGGTCACCCAGATCCACACGGTCAGCGTCACCGTGATCGAGGAACCGCCGGCCGCCCAGGCCTGACCGTCCCGTGCGCGACGTTTGGGACACCCATGGCGTCCGTGGCAGAATGGACCGTCGCGCCGCCCGGCGCACCGACGCAGAGGAGATCCATCATGGGTAAGACCGGTCGCAAGCGCCGCGCTCGCAAGAAGACCAAGGCGAACCACGGCAAGCGCCCCAACGCCTGAGTCCTTCGACCAGTTTCGAGAGCCTCCACCGTCATGGTGGGGGCTTTTCGTTCGTCCCGATGCCCGCCCGGGGGCACGCGCGTTGGAGCGGAACCATACGATGTCGTTCATGCTCACGCTGACCGAGGTGGTGGCCCATCACAGTGACCTCTCCGCTGACGACACGCTCTGGCTCTCGGGGCTCGTGGACCAGTGGGACGTGCTGGCCGACCTCTCCTTCAGCGACTTGATTCTGTGGGTACCCGACGAGGACCCGAACGTCTTCTGGGCGGCGGCGCAGTGCCGTCCGAACACCGGACCGACGGCTTTGGAGGACGACGTGGTCGGCGAGGAGATCGCGTACGACCCCGAAAGCCTGGTCACGGAGGCCTACCTGTCCCGGCAAATCTCCAGCACGAGCGGCAACAAGCTGCAGGCGGGCATCCCGGTGGACATCCACGCGATCCCCATCATCCGCCAGAAGCGGGTCATCGCGGTCGTCGAGATGCACACCAACCGCATGGGGGTCCGCGCCCCCGGCGCGCTGGAGGACACCTACCTGGAGACCGCCCAGGTCATCATGGAGATGCTGCACGGGGCGGCGTTCCCCACTCCGGGGGACAAGCCGGTTCCGTGGGAGACCCCCCGGGTGGGCGACGGCTCGCTCCGCCTCGACCGCAACGGCACCATCACGTTCGCGAGCCCCAACGCCATGAGTGCGTTCCGCCGCCTCGGGTGGGGCGGGGACCTGCTGGGCGACAGGCTCCGGGCCATCGCGGACGAGTTGATCGAGGACACCCGCGAGCCCGTGGAACAGGTGGCGGCACCCCTGCTGGTGCCGACACGCGTCCGGGAGCGGGAGGTGGAGACGCGTCAGGGGGCGGTCCGGCTCCGCGCCCAGCCACTGCACCTCAAGGGGCGCAGCGTCGGCTGGTTCGTGACCTGCCGCGACGTCACCGACCTGCGCAACCGGGAGCGCGAGTTGGTCACCAAGGACGCGACGATCCGCGAGATCCACCACCGGGTCAAGAACAACCTCCAGACCGTCGCGGCGCTGCTGCGGCTCCAGGCGCGCCGGACCACGTCACCCGAGGCGTCCACGGCCCTGACCGACGCGCAGAAGCGCGTGGCGGCCATCGCGGTCGTGCACGAGATCCTGTCCAAGGGCTTCGACGAGGAGGTCCGTTTCGACGAGGTGGCCGACCGGCTCATGACGATGGTGCGCGACGTGGCGTCATCGAGGAACAAGGTGGCCATGACGCGGGTCGGCAGCTTCGGCAGCATGCCGGCCGACGTCGCCACGAACCTGTCCCTGGTGTTCACCGAAGTGATCCAGAACGCCTTGGAACACGGCTTGGCGGACGGCCCCGGCGAGGTGATCGTACGACCCTCCCAGAACGACGGCGTCCTGCGGGTGGACGTCGAGAACGATGGGGAGGACCTGCCCTCGGACTTCTCGCTCCAGGAGTCCCGCTCGCTGGGCCTGTCCATCGTCAACACGCTGGTGGCGGACCTCGACGGCACGTTCGAGATGGAACCGCGCGAGCAGGGCGGGGGCACGCGGGCCCGCATCACCATCCCGTCGGACTCCCGCCACGGACGCTGATCCGGGAGTCCGCCTGCCGGGTCAGGGCTCGGTGTGGACGCCCATGTGGGCACGGATGGCCAGCGCGGCCGCGCCCCTGGCCCACTCGTCGTCCCCCACGACGTCGACGACGACGTCCGGTGCCGGGACATGGGCGGGCACCATGGCGGCGACGGCGGCCCTGAGGCGGTCCTCGCGTCCGGTCAGCAGGGGAGCCCCCTCGCCGGCCACCAGCAGCACGTCGGGGGCGGTGATGGCGGCGACCGTCCCCGCGAGCTGACCCACGGCGTCCGCCACGTGGTCGAGCAACTCGGCGAGGCCCGGGTCGTCCTGCGCACGCGCCGCCAGAGTGGGCAGGTCCTCGGGCGTGACCGGACGCCCGAGCAGCACCGCCAGGCGTTCGCCCACGACGTCGCCGCTGATGACGTCCTGGACCCGGCGCCCGTCCGCGAGGAAGAGGGGACCGACCATGCCGGCGGCACCGGCTCGGCCCCGAACCAGCTCGTCCCGTGCGACCAGGCCGACGCCCACCCCGGCCCCGATCGTCACCACGGCGAACTCGGTGGCGTCCCGGCCGACCCCGAACCAGTGCTCGGCGACCGTGAACGCGTTGACATCGTTGTCGATCGTGGTGGGCAGGTCCGTCTCGGCCTCCACCATGGCCGCGAGGTCGACGGGATCGTCCCAGCCCAGGAACAGGGCGCCGCGCACGAGGCCGTCCGGGCCCACCGTCGCGCCGAGCGAGACGCCCAGGGCGTTGGGTCGAGGGCGGTCGGCCGTGAGCTGGTCGACCAGGGATCCGACGGCGGCCGTCACGTCGGCCGGGGAGAGGCGTGCACCCGTACACGAAATCTTGGCCAGGATCGTGCCGCGCAGGTCCGTGAGGACGGCGTGGAGGCCCTGGTGGGACACCTTCAGGCCGACGAAGGTGGCGCTGTCGGCCGCGATGTCGAGGGGGAACGCGGGACGTCCCGTGCTGCGTTCCAGGGGCTCACGCTCGACCAGGAGGCCGGCCTGCACCATGGGTTTCGTGAGGCGGGTGACGCTCGCCGAGGAGAGGCCGAGGTCACGGCCCAGGTCGGACCGTGACAAGGGGCCCCGTCTCAGGACGGCCAACGCGACCCGTTGGCTGGTCGGATCAAGCGCCCACCGTGCGCGCATCTCCCTCAATCCCCCGTCATCCACCGCCCCGACAGCGGTGAGGGGCGTTGTCCGGTGCGAGCGTCAGCTGCGGACGCGGGCGCGCGCGTTTCGCCGCTTCATCGCGCGGCGCTCGTCCTCGGACAGGCCACCCCACACCCCGTGGTCCTGGCCGGCTTCGAGTGCCCACTGGAGGCACTCGGTGCGTACATCGCAGCGCGCGCAGACCTTCTTCGCCTCAGCGATCTGCATGATGGCCGGGCCAGTGTTCCCCACAGGGAAGAACAACTCCGGATCCTCGGTCAGGCATGCAGCCCGATGGCGCCAGTCCATGCGGCAACCACTCCTTGTGCTGGGAGGAAAAATCTGTCCGTGCCCGCGGGGTGTTTCGGGCATGCCTGACTACCTTGCCAACTTGTCACGCCGAAAACAAGAGGACGTGCCGGATTGGCGTGGTTTCCTGCCGGTGCCCCCTAGACTCACGGCGTGCCCGAGACTGCCCGTCCCCTTCCCGCCGGTGTCCTCGTCGCTGCCCTCGCCACGTTGGGGCTGGCGCTGGCCACCCTGGTGATGGCGGGTGTGTCGCTCGCCCAGGGACACGGCTCGTTCAGTGGTGGCGTCGGGGTGGCCCTGGGCCTGTGGGCCCTCCTGGTCGGCACGGGAGGGATCCTGTTGCTGCGTGGGTCGCGCTGGGCACGGGGGCCGGCCGTGGCCGCGGGACTGTTGCATGCGCTGGGCTACGGTGAGCTGGCGATGAACAACGCGCCGGTGGCCTGGCTCGGAGCTGCTGCTGGCCTGGCTGCAGTCGTCGGGCTCGTGGTGCCGAGCAGTACGGCCTGGTTCACCCAGCGGCGCTGAGCTCGAGGCCTCCCGCCGATGCACGGGTGGTGCTGAATCCCGGCGAGGTGAATCCCCGCTCGGAGTAGGCCCGCTCGAGCGCGGCCGTGAAGGTGGACAGGGCGGTCGCGGGCAGCAACGCGATGACCGTCCCTCCGAAGCCGCCCCCGGTCATGCGGGCGCCGAGCGCGCCCTCGGCCAAGGCCACCTCGACCGCCAGGTCCACGGTCGGAACGGTGATCTCGTAGTCGTCCCGCATCGAGTGATGGGACGCCGTCAGAAGCGTTCCGAAGCTCGCCCAGTCATCCGCCTCAAGGGCGGCCACGGCGGCGAGGACACGGGCGTTCTCTGTCACCACGTGGCGGGTGCGACGCCTCAGTTCGGCGTCCTCCAGACGGGCGAGTGCGGCGGGGAGGTCCGCCTCGGCGACGTCGCGCAGGGCACGGACGCCGAGGGCCTCCGCCGCGCGGGCGCACGCCGCGCGGCGCTGGGCGTAGTGCCCGTCGGCCAGCACGTGGGGGCTGCGGGTGTCGACGAGGGCGAGGACGAGGTCGTCCGGCAGGGCGAACGGAACCTGCGCGGTCGTGAGCGTTCGGCAGTCCAGGAGCAGGGCATGGTCGGTGGTGCACCACAGGCTGGCCCGCTGGTCCATGGGGCCGGTGGGCACCCCCATGAAGCCGTTCTCAGCGGACTGGGCCACCTCGGCGAGTTCCTGCGGTGACAGGCCCAGTCCGGCCAGTGCGTCCAGGGCGAGCACGGTCGCGCACTCGATGGCGGCTGAACTCGACAACCCTCCGCCGAGGGGGACGGTGCTGTCGAGGGTGAGGTCCACGCCGCCGACGGCATGCCCCCGTTCACGGAGGGCCCAGACGACTCCGGCGACGTACCCCCACCAGGCCCGCCGCCCGGGGGTGAGGTCGGTGACCTCGACGGACTCGTCCAGCTGCTCCGAAAAGACGCGGACACCCGCACCGCCCGTCCACTCCGCCCGGACGCGCGCGGTGCGGTCCAGGGCGATGGGCAGGACGAAACCGTCGTTGTAGTCGGTGTGCTCACCGATCAGGTTGACCCGTCCCGGTGAGACACCGACCGCGGCATCAGTCATCGAAGTCGTCCTCCTCGTCGTCGAGCCGAGCCAGCCAGGTGGCCAAGCGCTCGACCGGAACCTCGAACTCGGGGTTCAGGTCGACGAAGGTGCGCAACTGCTCGGCGAGCCAGGCGAGGGAGACCTCCTCCTCGCCACGCCTGGACTCCAGCTCCTCGATGCCGCGATCGGTGAAGTACACCGGAGCGTCAGATCCCTTCGAACGCCTGGTCCATCAGGATCGCCTCCTGGGCCTGGTGCACCTTCAGCAGGCCCACCGACGGCGAGGACGACTGCGGACGCGTGGTCGGCTTGAGGGTGATCTCGCGACCACCCAGTCCCTCGGACAGGGCCTTGGGCAGGTGCAGCGCCATGAAGGGCCAAGAACCTTGGTTCTCCGGCTCGTCCTGGACGAAGCGGATGTCCGTCACATGGGGGTAGCGGCCCAGTTCGGCGACCAGTTCGTCGGTGGGCAGCGGGTAGAGCCGCTCCAGGGACACGATCGCGACCTTGCCCTCCAGGCCACGCTTGGCGCGCTGGTTCACGAGCTCCCAGCGGATCTTGCCCGAGCACAGGATGACGGCCTGCACCGCCGACGGGTCGGTGATCGACTCGTCGCCGATGGCCGGGCGCCACTTGCCCTGCGTGAACTCCTCCACTGGGGACGCCGCAGCCTTGCTGCGCAGCATCGACTTCGGGGTCATGATCACCAGCGGACGGTGCCAGTTCACGTAGGTGTGCGTACGGAGCAGGTGGAAGTGCGAGGCCGGGGTCGAGGGCTGGCAGACCGCAAGTGCACCCTCGGAGCACAGCTGCAGCCAGCGTTCGATGCGGGCCGAGCTGTGGTCGGGGCCCTGGCCCTCGTACCCGTGGGGCAGCAGCAGGGTCACGCCGGACTTCTGGGTCCACTTCGCGTCACCGGAGGAGATGAACTCGTCGGCGATGGTCTGCGCACCGTTGGCGAAGTCACCGAACTGGCCCTCCCAGAGCACAAGTGACTGCGGCGACGCCACCGAGTAGCCGTACTCGAAGCCCATGACCGCGTACTCGCTGAGCAGGGAGTCGAAGACGTGGAACTGGCCTTGGTCCTCGCTCAGGTGCTTGAGCGGGACGTACTCCTCGTTCGTCGTCCGGTCCACCACAGCGGCGAAGCGTTGCGAGAACGTGCCACGGCGGCTGTCCTGACCGGTGAGGCGGACCGTCCGGCCCTCCATCAGTAGCGAGCCGAAGGCGAGCAACTCGGCGGTGGCCCAATCGATCGGGCCGTTGGCGATGGACTCGGCCCGACGCTGCATCTGCGGCAGGACCTTCGGGTGGACAGTGAAGCTTTCGGGGAACGTCACCTGCGCATCGGCGATGCGCTGCATGACCTCGCGTGAGATCGCGGTGCCCTGGTCGTGCCCGAGCTTGGCCGGGTAGAACGGCACCCGGCGGTAGGAGTCGTCCTCCTCGTCGGCGGACTTGACCTCCTTGAACACGCCCTCCAGGCGGGCGCGGAACCGCTCCATGACGCCCTCGGCGTCCTCGGTGGAGATGTCGCCACGGCCGATGAGCGCCTCGGTGTACAAGCGGCGCACGGAGCGCTTCTGCTCGATGAGGTCGTACATCTTCGGCTGCGTGAAGCTGGGGTCGTCGCCCTCGTTGTGGCCCCGGCGGCGGTAGGCGATCAGGTCGATGATCACGTCGGCCTGGAAGCGCTGGCGGTACTCGAACGCGAGGCGTCCGACGCGGGCCACGGCCTCGGGGTCGTCACCGTTGACGTGGAAGATCGGGGCGCCGATCGACTTGCCCACGTCGGTGCAGTAGGTCGACGTCCGTGACTCGGACGGAGCGGTGGTGAAGCCGACCTGGTTGTTGACGACGATGTGGATCGTGCCGCCGGTCTTGAAGCCACGCAGCTGGCTCATCTGCAGCGTCTCGTAGACGACGCCCTGGCCGGAGAACGAGGCGTCGCCGTGCAGCAGGACGGGCAGGACCGCGCCCTGCTCGAGGGTGCCGGCGGCGTCCATCTTGGCGCGGGCGATGCCCTCCAGCACCGGGTTCACGGCCTCCAGGTGGCTGGGGTTGGCGGCCACGGACGTCTTCACCGTCTTTCCGGACAGCGAGGTGAACTCGCCCTCGGCGCCCAGGTGGTACTTCACGTCGCCGGTGCCCATGACCTGGTTGGGGTCGATGGAACCCTCGAACTCGCGGAAGATCTGGCCGTAGCTCTTGCCGACGATGTTGGCCAGGACGTTCAGGCGACCCCGGTGCGGCATGCCGATCGTGACCTCGTCCAGGTCCTCGGTGGCGGCCATGTCGCAGATCTCGTCGAGCATGACGATGGTCGCCTCGGCACCCTCGAGCGAGAAGCGCTTCTGGCCGACGAACTTGGTCTGCAGGAAGGTCTCGAAGATCTCGGCCTCGTTGAGCTTGTCGAGGATGCGGAGGTGCTCCTCACGGCCCCAGCGGATGCTCGGGCTCTCGAACCGCGACTCCACCCAACGGCGCTTCTCGGTGTCGGCGATGTGCATGTACTCCACACCGACGTGGCCGCAGTAGGCCGTGCGGAGCTGCGTCAGCACGTCCTTCAGCGTCATCGTGTCCTTCTCGTGGCCGCCGAAGACGCCCACCGGGAACTCGCGGTCGAGGTCCCAGATCGACAGGCCGTGCGCCTCGAGCTCGAGCTCGGGGTGGCTGCGCTGGGAGTACTCGAGCGGATCGATGTCGGCCATGAGGTGGCCCCAGCTGCGGTACGCGTCGATCAACTGGACGACGCGGGTGCCCTTGGCCAGCTCGTAGGCGCGGTGCGCCGAGTCGTCGGACGTCCAGCGCAGCGGGAGGTACGGCACGCGCAGCGCGAGGTAGATCTCGTCGTAGAAGTCGTGCTTGCCGATGATCAGCTCGTGCATCACCTTCAGGAACTCGCCCGACGTGGCGCCCTGGATGACCCGGTGGTCGTACGTGCTGGTCAACGTCGTGATCTTGCTGACGCCGAGTTCCTTGATGCGCTGGTCGGACGCCGCCTGGAACTCCGGCGGGTAGTCGATCGAGCCGACGCCCAGGATGACGCCCTGCCCGGGCATCAGGCGCGGCACGGAGTGCGACGTCCCGATGCCGCCGGGGTTGGTGAGCGACGCGGTGGTACCGGCGAAGTCATCGACGGTGAGCTCGTTGTTGCGCGCCTTCTTGACCATCGCCTCGTAGGCCTGCCAGAACTCGCGGAAGTTCATCTGGTCGGCGGCCTTGATGTTCGGCACGATCAGGGTGCGGGAACCGTCCGGCTTGGGCATGTCGATCGCCAGGCCGAGGTTGACCTGGTGGTTGGTGATGAGGACCGGCTTGCCGTTCTCCTCGTCGTAGCCGACGTTCATGTCGGACACCATCGAGATGGCCCTGACCATGGCGTAGCCCAGGATGTGGGTGAACGAGACCTTGCCGCCGGTGGTGCGGGCCAGGTGCTTGTTGATGATGTCCCGCTGCTCGATGATCAGCTTCATCGGCACGTTGCGGACGGACGTGGCGGTCGGCATGGACAGCGACAGGTCCATGTTCTTCGCGGTGCGCATGGGGGCGCCGCGCATCACCGTGCGCGTGGGCTCCTGGGTCGTCTCGATCTTGCGCCGGGCGGACGGGCGGTTGGCGGAGAGGCCGCCCGCGGAGCCCGGGTTCTTCGGACCGGTCGGCGACTCGACGCGCGCCTGTGGGGCGGCGGACGGGGCCGGCTTCGCAGCCGTCGGCTCCGCCGCGGGCTTCTGGGGCGGCGCCTCGGCGGTCGTGGGGGCCGGGGCCGGCGCGGCCGGGGCCGCCTGCTGGGGGGCGGCTTGCTGGGGAGCCGACTGCGCGGGTGCCGCCTGCTGAGGAACCGTCGGAGCCGGAGCGGCCGGTGCCGACTGCGCCTGCTGCGCGGGCGGGGCCTCGGAGGTCTGGCCGGCACGGCCGGCGAAGAAGTCACGCCAGGTCGGATCCACCGAGCTCGCATCCTTCGTGTAGGCCTCGAACATCTCCTCGATGAGCCAATCGTTGGCTCCGAAGTTCGAGAGGTCGTCGTTGGAGTTGTTGCTGGGCGCCGTCGCCACAATCGCCTTCTTCCATCAGGTCGCACGGGACGACCCGTCGACGTCGCCCCTCGTTGGATGTTACCGAGGAATCCTTGCGTCCCATAACCGCCCCTGCCGCCTCGTGGACACCCGGCCGTGGCCGGGCCGGGAAGGACGGTGTGTCGCGACTTGGCCCGGTGGCGCAGACTGGGGGCGTGGACCCCGACACGCCTGCCCCTCCCGCGCAAGCGAACTCGCCCCGCGCGCTCGTCGCCGCGGCGGGGGGAGCCCTCGTGCTGATGCTGGTCGGCGGCATCGTGGCGGGCGTCCTGGCCACCCAGAACGCCGCCCCGCCGCGCGCGACTCCCGCGCCGCCCCCCGTGGCGGACGCCGCCACGGTGGCCCCCGCGGAGCCGTCGCCGGCGCCGCCCCTGACCGGGGAGTTGGGGCCCACGGCGGGGCCGACGGCGGACGCGACCCCGGCGTTCGACCCCACCTCCACGCCCGCGGCCTCGCCCATCGGGTCGGCAGCCCCGTCGTCCGCGGCCACCGCGAGGCCCCGGCCCACGGCCACGGCCACCGCCAAGGCGTCCATCGTGCCGCCACCGGGCAGTCGTCCCGATCCTCGATGGCTCGACGACGTGGCCGCGGCCACCGGCGTGCCCCGCCGGGCCCTCGAGGCGTACGCCACGGCCACCCTGGCGCTGCAGCGCGAGCGGGCGAGCTGCTCGCTGGGCTGGAACACGCTGGCGGCGATCGGACAGGTCGAGTCGGGGCACGGTTCCTACGGCGGGTCCGTGCTGGGGTCCGACGGCGGCACCACCCCGCGGATCATCGGGCCCGCGCTGGACGGCAACGGCTTCGCGTCCATCCCCGACACGGACGGGGGGAGGCTCGACGGCGACACGACCTGGGACAGGGCGGTGGGGCCGATGCAGTTCATCCCGTCCACGTGGGCGAGGTACGGGGCGGACGGCAACGGCGACGGCGAGAAGGATCCGCACAACATCGACGACGCGGCCCTGGCCGCAGCGCGGTACCTGTGCGCGGCGGGCGGCATGGAGTCGGCGGGGGGCTGGCGCAACGCCGTCATCGGCTACAACCGATCCGAGCAGTACCTGGCCGACGTGGCCCGCATCGCCAACGAATACGCCCTGCGCGTGCCGCGTTGACCGACGTGGTGCGGCTCCAGGGCAGGATGAAGCCGCGCCGGACACCGAACGCGTGGTCGGCGCCGTCGACCCCACCAGCCGTCCGACGGCTGGCGCGCGCTGAGTCGGGGACCGCGAGTCTGGGAAACTGGACCGCATGACCCACATGCACGTAGCCGGCGCGATCCACGCGGACGCGGTGTCCGCAGCCCCGAACTGGCTGGTCAAGCCCGCCGACGCCAACGCGCTGGTGGACGGGCTGTGGAGCGGAACGGTGTCCCGTCACGACGACGGAGCCGTCCGCATCGGCGGGCTGACCGTCGCCGAGATCCTCTCGCAGGTCGGCTCCCCGGCGTACGTCATCGATGAGGTGGACTTCCGCGGCCGCGCCCTGACCTGGCGCGAGGCCTTCCATGACTGGAAGGTCTACTACGCCTCCAAGAGCTTCCTGTGCGGCACCGTCGCCCGCTGGATCGACGAGGCCGGCCTCAACCTGGACGTCGCCAGCCTGGGTGAGCTCACGGTCGCGCTGCGCGCGGGCTTCGACCCGGCGCGCATCGGACTGCACGGCAACAACAAGTCGGACGCCCTCCTGCGGCTCGCGCTGACCGAGGGGGTGGGGCGCATCGTGGTGGATTCCCCCGACGAGATCACGCGCCTGGAGCGACTCACCGAGGAACTCGGCACCAAGGCTGTCGTCCAGATCCGCGTCACGACCGGCGTCGAGGCACACACCCATGAGTACATCGCCACCGCCCACGAGGACCAGAAGTTCGGCCTCTCGATCTCTGGGGGGCAGGCGCTCGTCGCGCTGGTGCGCTGCCACGGCTCGGCGAACATCGAACTGCGGGGCATCCACTCCCACATCGGCAGCCAGATCTTCGACACGAACGGCTTCGAGGTGGCGGCCCGGCGCACCCTGCGGTTGATGAGCCAGTTCAAGGAGGCCACCGGCGTCACCCTGCCCGAGCTCAACCTCGGCGGCGGCTTCGGCATCGCCTACACGATCGACGACTCCCCGGCGACTCCGCACGATCTGGCCAAGGGGCTCGACGACATCATCGACCACGAGTGCCGCGCCTTCGGGTTGGACAAGCCCATCCTGTCGGTCGAGCCCGGCCGCGCGATCGCGGGCCCGGCGGGCACGGCTCTGTACACCGTCGGCACGACCAAGAGCGTCGAGCTCGGTGGGGGACAGCAGCGCCGCTACGTCTCGGTGGACGGCGGCATGAGCGACAACATCCGTCCCGCCCTGTATGCCGCCGAGTACTCGGCGGTGGTGGCCAACCGGGTGAGCTCCGCATCGCCGCTCCTGTCCCGTGTGGTGGGCCTCCACTGCGAGGGTGGCGACATCCTCGTCCGGGACGTGTTCCTGCCCGGGGACACCGGCATCGGCGACATCATCGCGGTGCCCGCGTCGGGCGCGTACAGCCGCTCCATGGCCAGCAACTACAACCACACGCCCCGCCCGCCGGTCGTGTCGGTCCGTGACGGTAGGATCACCACGATGATCCGGCGGGAGACCCTGGACGACCTGCTGGCGCTGGACGCCGGCCTCGACACCAACGAATGAGGAACGGACTTCCATGATGACCCTCGGTGAAGCCCCGGTGCGCGTGGCCCTGCTGGGCTGCGGCGTGGTGGGCTCGCAGGTGGCCCGCATCCTGCTGGAGCAGGCCGACGACCTCCGCGCCCGGGTGGGGCGTCCGCTCGAGCTGGTGGGGATCGGCGTCCGTCGCACGATCGAGCGCCCCGGCATCGACCCCGCGCTGTTCACCACCGACCTGGCGTCGTTGGTGGACCGGGAGGACGTCGACCTCGTCATCGAGCTCATCGGCGGCATCGGCCCGGCCCGCGACCTCGTCCTCGCGGCGATCCGCTCGGGCAAGTCGGTCATCACCGCGAACAAGGCGCTCCTGGCCCAGCACGGCGCGGAGATCTTCGAAGCCGCCGCCGCGGCCGAGGTCGACGTGTACTACGAGGCCGCGGTCGCCGGCGCGATCCCGATCATACGTCCGTTGCGCGAGTCGCTGGTCGGCGACGCCATCACCGCCGTCAAGGGCATCGTGAACGGCACGACGAACTACATCCTCGATCAGATGCACACCCACGGGGTGTCCTTCGGCGACGCGCTCGCCGACGCTCAGAGGCTGGGGTACGCCGAGGCGGATCCGACCGCTGACGTCGAGGGCCACGACGCTGCCGCGAAGGCCGCCATCCTGGCCTCCCTGGCGTTCCACACCCGCGTGACGCTGGCGGACGTCGACACCGAGGGGATCTCCCGGGTGACGGCGGAGGACGTCCGGGCGGCCGAGTCGCTGGGCTGCGTCATCAGGCTGCTCGCCGAGTGCTCCATCTCCGCGGACGGGACGGTCGCGGTCGGCGTCCACCCGACGATGGTGCCGCTCGAGCATCCGCTGGCCGGGATCCGGGGGGCCTACAACGCGGTCTTCATCGAGTCCGTCAACGCAGGTCGCCTCATGTTCATGGGCCCGGGTGCCGGCGGTTCGCCCACGGCGTCCGCGGTGTTGGGTGACGTCGTGACCGCAGCCCGCAACCGGGTTCGCGGCGTCGCCGGCCACGGTGAGACCGCCTACACGTCGCCGGGCATCACCGATCCGGCTCACGTGGTGTCCGCCTACTACGTGGCCATGACGGTCCGCGACGAGCCGGGGGTGTTGTCCCGTGTCGCGGAGGCGCTGGCCCGCCGCGGCATCTCCATCGCGGCCGTCCGCCAGGAGCAGACCACGGGGTCGGACGCGAGCGCGCGCCTCGGCATCACCACGCACCGGGCGCCGGACGGCAATGTCCGGGCCGTCGTCGATGAACTGCTGCAGGGCGGCGACGTCCTGGGCGATGTGCGCGTGTTGCGCGTGGAAGGAGCCTGACCGTGCTGGTCGCCTGCCTCGACCTCGAGGGTGTCCTCGTCCCCGAGATCTGGATCAACGTCGCCGAGCGAACCGGCATCGACGCCCTCCGCCTCACCACCCGCGACATCGCCGACTACGACGAGCTGATGACCCATCGCCTGAAGGTGTTGGACGAGCACGGCATCTCGCTGTCGCAGATCCAGGAGGTCATCGCGGGCCTCGGCCCGTTGCCCGGTGCGGCGGAGTTCCTGGACTGGCTGCGCGAACGGTTCCAGGTCGTGATCCTGTCCGACACCTTCTACCAGTTCGGCATGCCGCTGATGGCCCAGTTGGGACATCCGACGCTGCTGTGCCACAACCTGGAGGTCGTGGACGACCGGATCGTGGCCTACCGCCTGCGCCAGAGGGACCAGAAGACCAAGGCCGTCGCGGCGTTCCAGTCGTTGAACCTCCAGGTCGTCGCGACGGGTGATTCCTACAACGACACCGGCATGCTCGGTCAGGCGGAGGCCGGCATCCTCTTCAGCCCGCCCGCCAGTGTCGTGGCCGAGTTCCCGCAGTACCCGGTCGCCCGCGACTACGACGAACTGCGTGCCGAGTTCCTCCGGGCGGCCGAACGTGTCACGGCTGGCTGAGCCGCTGGTTCCCGTCGACGAGCGGCGCCCGTCGACCGTCCGGTCGGTCCTGGGGGCACTGCTCCTGTTCGTGCCTCCCCTGTTCGCGGGCCTGTGGGCGGGGGCGACGACGATCACGGGCGGATCGTTCGACCCGTGGCGGCCGGCGATGATCGACCTCGACGTGTATCGGCGGACCGGCGCGATGTTGCTCGCCGGGCAGGACTTCTACACCGCCGAGGGCCTGCCGTGGATCTACCCGCCGTTCGCGGCGCTGTTCACCGTCCCGCTGGCGTGGATCGACCTCGGTGTCGCCCAGGTCGGCTGGATCCTCCTCACCGTGGCCCTGCTCATGTCGATGCTGTACCGCCTGGGCCTGTCGGGGTGGACGCTGTCGATCGCGACGATGGCCGCGGTCTGGCTGGCCGAACCGGTCCGGGAGACCCTCGGCTTCGGGCAGTTGGGCGTGCTGCTGGTGGCGGCCGCGGTGCTCGACTCCATGCCCGGGCGCCGCGTGTTCGGCCGTCGCATCCTGCCGGAAGGTTTCTGGATCGGCCTGGCCACGGCCGTGAAGCTGACGCCGGCGACGGTGGCTGCGCAGCAGTTCTTCGCCGGACGCCGGCGGCCCGGCCTGGTCGCCTTCTTCACCTTCGTCGCGGCCACGGGCCTGGGCTTCCTCCTGATGCCGCAGGGCTCGTTGACGTACTGGGGCGGTCTCATCTCAGGCAACTCGGGTATCAACTCGGGCATCATCTTCAAGACCAACCAGTCGGTGATGGGCTTGTGGGCCCGCCTGTTCGGCGAACTCTCCAGAGGCGGGCTGGTGCTGAGCGCGGTCGTGGCCGTCCTCGGCATCGCGGTGGGCGTCCTGGTCCAGCGCGCGGGTGAGCAGCGGCTGGCCATCTGCATCGCCGGCCTGACGAGCCTGTTGGCCTCCCCGATCAGTTGGTCGCACCACTACGTGTGGATCGTGCCGCTGACGGTGGTGCTGGTGATGGACCGCCACCTCGCGTCGTCGGTCCGCGTGCTGGGGTTGTTCTACGCGGTGTGGACCCTCCACGCCCCGTTCAAGCAACTGCCCGGTGGTGATGGCGTCGAGCTCACCTACACGGTGGGGCAGCAGGTCGTCGCCAACGCGGGAGTGGTGGCGGGCGTGGCCTTCGTGGTGCTCTGCGGGGTTCTGGCGGCGCGCCGCAAGGGGACGCGGTCTTCGCTGGCCGACGGCATGCTAGGCTGAACCAAGCACCTGATGCGATCGCCTGTACAGGTCGGGCGGCCGAGTTCCTCGGCGATGACCTGCTCCTCCACCTTCGGCGCCCAGTCGAGCCCATGGGCTTGCGCGCGACGCCCCCCGGTCGGCATGGTGCCGTGCGGGGACCACGAAAGGACCTTCGTGACCACTATCGACTCGATGCTCCTGCCCGACCTGAAGAAGGTCGCCAGCTCGCTGGGCGTGAAGTCCGCCGGCCTGCGCAAGGCAGAGCTCGTCGCAGCCATTCGAGCGGCCCAGGGCGGTTCGGCACCCGCTGCCACCCAAGCCGCTCCCGCCCCGGCGCAGTCGGCGCCGGCCAAGTCCGCGCCCGCCCAGCAGGCGCAGCAGGCCCCGGGCGACGCGGCCGCGCCCCAGCGCACGCGCCGCCGTGCCGGGCGCCCCGAGGGTGCCCCGGACTCACAACAACCCACGCTCACCCAGCCCGAGGCGTCCGCCCAGGCCGCTCGTGAGGCGTCCGAGCCCGCCCGGCGTGAGGCGTCCGCCGGCTCCGCCGACCGTCCGTCCCGCGACCAGCGCGCCGACGACGGCCAAGGGAACGACCCGGCCTCCGGCCAGGACGACGTCGCCGCACGCCTGGAGGCCCTGGCCGCCGAGCCGGGCCGCCGCGGTCGCAACCGCAACCGCAACCGTGACGGAGGGGATCACGCCCCGTCCGAGGCGCAGGCCGAGCAGCAGCAGCAGGCCGCCGCGGAGCCCGAGGCGCGTCAGCCGCAGCAGCACCAGCAGTCAAACCGCAGCGACTACGACGACGACGGCCAGGGCGGTCGCCGCAACCGCCGTCGCCGCAACCGCGATCGCAGCAGCAATCGCCAGCGTCCCGGACGCGGTGGGCAGGGCCCCGACCTGTCCCGTATGGAGGCCGAGCCCACGGTGTCCGATGATGACGTCCTGACGCCGATCTCCGGCATCCTCGACGTGCTCGACAACTATGCGTTCGTCCGAACCACCGGCTACCTGCCCTCGCCGAACGACGCCTACGTGTCGTTGTCGATGGTGAAGAAGTGGAACCTGCGCAAGGGCGACGTCGTCACCGGCGTGATGCGCGCCCAGCGCGACGGGGAGCGGCAGAAGTACAACCCGCTCGTCCGCGTCGAGACGATCAACGGCGCCGACCCCGAACAGGCCAAGGGACGTCCGGAGTTCAACAAGCTCACGCCGCTCTACCCGCAGGAGCGCTTCCGCCTCGAGACCACGCCGACGAACATGGCCGGCCGCATCATCGACCTGGTCGCGCCGATCGGCAAGGGCCAGCGCGGCCTGATCGTGTCGCCGCCGAAGGCCGGCAAGACGATGATCATGCAGTCCATCGCGAACTCGATCGTGACCAACAACCCCGAGGTGCACCTCATGGTCGTCCTGGTGGACGAGCGACCCGAGGAGGTCACCGACTTCCAGCGCTCGGTCAAGGGCGAGGTCATCGCGTCCACGTTCGACCGTCCGGCCGACGACCACACGACGGTCGCCGAACTGGCGATCGAGCGCGCCAAGCGCCTCGTCGAGCTGGGGCACGACGTCGTCGTCCTGCTGGACGGCATCACCCGCCTGTCCCGCGCCTACAACCTGGCGGCGCCGGCGTCCGGCCGCATCCTGTCCGGCGGTGTCGACTCGGCGGCGCTGTACCCGCCGAAGAAGTTCTTCGGCGCGGCCCGCAACGTCGAGAACGGCGGCTCCCTGACGATCCTGGCGACCGCGCTGGTCGAGACCGGCTCCAAGATGGACGAGGTGATCTTCGAGGAGTTCAAGGGTACCGGCAACATGGAGCTGCGGCTGCGCCGCGACCTGGCCGACAAGCGCATCTTCCCGGCGATCGACGCCGTGGCGTCCGGCACCCGTCGTGAGGAGCAGCTCATGACCCGCGAGGAGCTCGCGATCATGTGGAAGCTCCGCCGGGTCCTCTCCGGCCTGGACGACCAGGCCGCGCTGGAGATGCTGATCAACCGTCTGAAGAAGACGCAGACGAACCTGGAGTTCCTCCACCTCATCAGCCGGACGACGCCCAGCAACGACTGACACCTCCTTCTCCTCGACACGGGGCCGACCTGGCCCCTTGCCACGGGGGGCGCGCACCAGCACGCTTGGCTTACCGAGTGTGGCCACCCCCGAAGGAGACCAAGGTGTCGGAGACCAGTGCGCCCGAACCGGGCGCCATGCCCCAGTGCGACGTCGTCATGAAGGGTGGCATCACCAGCGGGGTGGTGTACCCCAGGGCGCTGACCGAGTTCAGTCGCCACTACCGGCTGCGGAGTCTCGGCGGCGCGTCGGCCGGCGCCATCGGCGCGGCCCTCGGCGCGGCCGCGGAGTTCGGGCGTGCCAGCGGGGGCTTCGACCGGCTGGACGCGCTGCCGGACACGCTGGCCGACGGCCGTCTGGCCGCTTTGTTCCAGCCGCAGCCCGCGACCAAGCCCCTGCTCGGCGTCCTGCTGACGGCCACGGGACACGATGCGCCGGGCGCGGCCAAGAAGGGGGCCACCCGCCTGCTCGCCGTGGCCGGAGCGTTGCTGCGCGGCTACCCGGTGCGCGCCCTCGTGGGCGCGTTGCCCGGTCTCGCCCTCATCGTGGCCGCCGTGACGTCCCGACGCCTCGGGTTCGGCATCGCGTTCGCGCTGGCGGGCCTGGTGATCCTCGTCCTGGGAGTCGCGATCGGTGTGGCCACCGGGGTGTGGCGGACGATCGGGCGGGACGTCCCGGACAACCTGTTCGGCATCTGCACGGGGCTGTCCACGGGTCAGGGCCCGGGGTTCACCGACTGGCTCTCGGAGCAGGTCGACCAACTCGCCGGGCCCGGACGCGGCACGGGACCCCTGCTGTACGGACACCTGTGGACCGGCACGAGCGACGCGCGTTCGCTGCCCGCCGCCGATCGGCGGGTCGACCTGCGGATGGTGAGCACCTGCCTCACCCAGGCGCGCCCCTACGAGATGCCGTGGGACACGCGTGTGTTCTTCTACGAGCCCGCCGCGTGGCGTCGGCTCTTCCCCGCGTACGTGATGGACGCCCTCGAGGCAGCGGCGCCCGCCGGTCCCGAAACGCCGGGGGAGGAGCAGGCGTGGTCGGACGAGGACGCCGCCGCCGCCGCGCACCCGCGCCACCTGCGACGTCTTCCCGAGCCGCACCTGCTGCCCGTCATCGTGTCGGTGCGCATGTCGCTGAGCTTCCCACTGCTCATCTCAGCCGTCCCGCTCTGGACGATCCGGCGCGGCGGCGAGCCGACCCAGAAGCCTGAGTTCCGGCGCGTGTGGTTCACCGACGGCGGCTTCTGCAGCAACTTCCCGGTCCACCTGTTCGACGCCCCGCTGCCGACCCGGCCGACGTTCTGCATCGACCTGGGCGGCTTCGCCGACGACGCCGAGCCGTCGACCGACCAGCGCGAGAACTTGCGCTGGGCGCGTGACAACCGGGCGGTCCAACCGACCTACCGCCACATCGAGGACTCGGGTTTCGCGGCACTGGCGGGCTTCTTCGGGGCTGCCTTCGCCACCTCCCGCGAGTGGGCGGACGCCAGCCAACTCGGCACCCCCGGCATGCGGGACAGGGTGGTGCGCGTCCTGCAGTCCGGATCCGAGGGCGGCCTCAACCTGTTCATGGACACGCGGACCATCGACGGGCTCGCCGAGCGCGGGCGAGTGGCCGCCGAGGTGATGGTCGAGAAGTTCACCACCGGGACCATGGGCGACTCCACCGGCTGGGACAACCACCGCTGGGTGCGCTACCGGGCCATGCTGGGGACGCTCCCGCGCTTCCTGTCGGGATACGCCGCCGGGCGCGCGGCGATGGGCGATGTCGATCCGGCCGACCCGCCCAGCTACAAGCTGCGGAGCGAGGGTCAGCTTCGGCTGGCCGCCGACCTGGACGCCGCGCTGCTGGCTGCGGCCGCTCTCGTCGAGGACTCCGAACGAGCCGGGGCCAAGGTGGGCCTGGAGTCAGCTCCTCGTCCGTCGACGGCCATCCGGCGGGTGCCGATGCTCTGAGGGCACCGTGGGCGGCGGCCGACGCGTTGACGGCGGACACCGGGCCGTCACGTCCTGACGCGGTGACGAGGCATGCCCCAGTTTGGGATCTGAGCCGGAGTGCGGCAGAATGGATCGCCGGTTCCGGTTCACGCCTTGGGCCCCATGACCCGCCAGTTCCACTTCGGCGACCCGGAGCGACACCATCCAAGGAGACTTTCATGAAGCAGGGCATCCACCCGGACTACGTGGAGACCCAGGTCACGTGCACCTGTGGCAACACGTTCAGCACCTTCTCGACCGCCAAGGGCGGCCAGATCCGCGCCGAGGTCTGCGCGGCCTGCCACCCGTTCTACACCGGCAAGCAGAAGATCCTCGACACCGGCGGCCGCGTCGCCCGCTTCGAGAAGCGCTACGGCGCCAAGAAGGCCAAGTAACTTCCTCGCACGCCGGGTGCCAGCACGTCGCTGGCACCCGGCGTTGCTCATTTCTCGGCGAGACTGGAGGTCGGATGTTCACCAACACGGAGGCGCTGCGCGCCGAGTACGCCGAACTCGAGCAGCAGATGGCCGACCCCGCGACCCACGCCGACATGGCGCTCTCGCGCAAGGTCGGACGCCGCTACTCCGAGCTGACCGGCGTGGTCAGGGCGCTCAATGAGCACGACGCCCTGGTCGCCGACCTGGCGGCCGCGCGTGAGCTCGCCGCCGACGACGCCGACTTCGCCGAAGAGGCCGACGTGCTCGAGTCCCGTCTCGCAGAAGCGTCCGAGAAGCTCGCCGAACTGCTCGCCCCCCGCGACTCCCATGACTCGTTGGACGCCCTGATCGAGATCAAGTCCGGTGAGGGTGGGGAGGAGTCGGCCCTGTTCGCCGGGGACCTCTTCCGCATGTACAGCAAGTACGCCGAGACGCGCGGCTGGAAGGTCGAGGTCCTCGACGCCACCGAGACCGACCTGGGCGGCATCAAGTCGCTGACGATGGCCGTCCACGGTGCGGCCAGCGCGGGCCCGGACGCCTCGCCCTATGGCGTGCTGAAGTTCGAGGGTGGCGTGCACCGGGTCCAGCGTGTGCCGGTGACCGAGACCCAGGGCCGGATCCACACGTCCGCCGCCGGCGTCCTCGTGATGCCGGACGTCGAGGACGACAGCGACATCGAGGTCAACGAGGACGACCTGCGCGTCGACGTCTACCGCAGCTCCGGCAAGGGTGGCCAGGGCGTCAACACGACCGATTCGGCGGTCCGCCTCACGCACCTGCCCACCGGGCTGGTCGTGACCTGCCAGAACGAGCGCAGCCAACTGCAGAACAAGGCCTCGGCGATGCGCATCCTGAAGGCCCGCCTGGCGGCCCTGGCGGAGGAACAGGCCGCGGCCGAGGCGTCCAGCGCGCGGAAGTCGCAGGTGCGCACCGTCGACCGTTCCGAGCGCATCCGCACCTACAACTTCCCCGAGAACCGGATCGCCGACCACCGGATCGGCTACAAGGCGCACAACCTCGACGCCGTCCTCGGCGGGGACATGTCCGGGGTCATCGAGGCCCTCCAGGCCGCTGACCTCGCCGAGCGGTTGGCGTCCGCTGGTGCGTGAGTCCAACTCGTCCCTGGTCGCCCGGCTGGCGGCGCGCATCCCCGCCCACGAGGGCCGCATCCTGCTGGCGCACGTGCTCGGCGTCGAGCCGGGGCGGCTCCTGCTGGCACCCCTCCCGGACGCCGGTGCGCGGGCCACGCTGGACGCCCTCGTGGAGCGACGCGTCGCGGGTGAGCCCCTGCAACACCTGACCGGCCGGGCCTGGTTCCGGACGGTGGAGCTCGAGGTCGGCCCCGGCGTGTTCATCCCACGGCCGGAGACCGAGGTCATGACAGGTTGGGCGCTCCAGCGGCTCGCGGAGCTGGGGGAGCGGCCCGTCGTCGTCGAGCTGTGCGCCGGCTCCGGCGCCATCACCAAGGCGCTGGCCACCGAGCACCCCGACGCCACCTACCACTGCGTGGAGTTGTCGCCGGACGCCCACGCCTACCTCGAACGCAACCTCGCCGGGCTGGACGTCGACATCCGCCTCGGCGACATGGCCGACGCCTTCACCGACCTCGACGGCGCTGTCGACCTCGTCGTCGCCAACCCGCCGTACGTCCCGCTGGACCATTGGGCCGACGTCCCCGCCGAGGTGCGCGACTTCGACCCGGCCCTGGCGCTGGTGTCGGGCCCAGACGGTCTGGACGCGATGCGGGTGGTCGCCGACGTCGCCGCCCGCCTGCTGCGTCCGGGCGGTTGGGCCTGTGCCGAGCACGCCGAGGTGCAGGAGGAGTCCGCCCCCGAGGTGTTCGTCCGTCAGGGCTCCTTCACCCAGGTCGCCGACCGGCGTGACCTCACGGACCGCCCGCGATTCGTGACCGCCCGGCGTGGTGGCAGGATGGGCGCGTGAACCACATCGTCATCGACATCGCGGACGCCGAGGCCGCGCTCACCGCGGCGACCGAGGCCATCGCGGCCGGTGAGGTCATCGTGCTGCCCACCGACACGGTGTACGGCGTGGGCGCGCGGGCCACGTCCGGCGCGGCCGTGCAGCGCCTGCTGGACGCCAAGCAGCGCGGTCGGGACTTCCCGCCGCCGGTGCTCGTGGCCGAGGTCGCCATGGTCGGGGCGTTGGCGTCCGGGGTGGACGACCGACTGCACGCCCTCGCCGAGGCGTTCTGGCCGGGTGCCCTGACCGTCGTCCTCACGGCGCGCGACTCCCTCCGCATGGACCTGGGCGATCGCGGCGCGACCATCGCCGTCCGCGTGCCCGACCACGACTTCACCCGGGAGCTGCTGCGTCGCACCGGCCCGCTGGCCGTCAGCAGCGCCAATGTGCACGGGCACGATGCCGCGCTCACGATCGCGGACGCCGAGGCCCAGCTCGGCGACTCCTGCTCGGTCTACCTGGACGCCGGGGAGATGTCCGGTCCCGTGCCTTCCACCATCGTCGACCTGACCGGCCCCCGAGCACGCGTCCTCCGAGCGGGACGCATCACGCCCGAACAGCTGAACGAGGCGGTCCCGAACCTCGTGGAGGTTCCTGAGATCCCCGGCGAGGCACCGGCCGAGGAACAGCCCGCGGGCGACCAGCCGACCGTCGAGGCGTCCGAGGCCTGAGGTGCGTGAATACCTGCTGGTGCTGCTGGTGGCGGCCGGCGTCACGTACGTCGGCGCCAGCCTCGCGCGCCGGTTGGCCTTTCGCTGGAACGCGGTCGCGCTGGTCCGCGACCGTGACGTGCACACGACCCCGGTCCCGTACTTCGGCGGGGTGGCCATGCTCGCCGGCACCATCGCCGCCCTGATCCTGGCGACCAACCTCCCCTGGCTGGGGCGCTTCGAGATCGTGCAGCGTGACGCATGGGCCGTCTTCTGGGCGGCGCTCCTGATCTGCACCGTTGGCGTGATCGACGACCTGTTCGAGTTGGGGGCGCTGGCCAAGTTCGCGGGCCAGACGCTGGCTGCGGGCATCGTCGTGCTGAACGGGGTGAAGTTCTATTGGATCCCTCTTCCGGATCGCATCATCGCCCTCGACAACGTGGCATCCATCGCGCTGGCGGTGTTCGTCATCCTGGTGTGCGTCAACGCGATCAACTTCATGGACGGCCTCGACGGCCTGGCCGCCGGCGTCGTCGCCATAGGAGCCGGTGCCTTCTTCGTCTACGCGTACCTGCTCAGCTATGAGCAGGACCTCGTCCGCGCCACGACGAGTTCGTTGCTGACGGTCGCGATCGTCGGGGTGTGCCTGGGCTTCCTGCCGCACAACGTCCACCGGGCGCGCATGTTCATGGGCGACTCGGGCTCCATGTTGCTCGGCTTCCTGTTCGCCACGTCGATGATCAGCCTCACCGGCCAGTTGGACCCCTCCCGCATCAACGCCAGCGGGGGAGCGCTCATCTCGTCCTACCTCCCCCTCCTGTTGCCGTTGGCGGTGATGGCGCTGCCGTTCCTCGACCTGATCAGCGCCTACATCCGGCGGACGGTCGCCGGACGGCTGTGGTACCAGGCCGACAAGCAACACCTCCACCACCGGATGCTCCAGTTGGGGCACCGCCACCGCGTCGCAGTGGCGCTCCTGTGGCTCTGGTCGGCCGTCATCGCGTTCGGTGTCGTCCTGATCGGCATCACCGACGGCTGGTGGTCCTGGCTCGTCCTTCCCGTCGGCCTCGTCGTGGCCGCGGTCCTGACGTTCTGGCCCCGATGGAGGGCACGCCATGCCTGAGCCCACGAAGCGTCGCAGGGCGAGCCCCAACGTCCAGCGGGCGCTGCACCTGCTCCAGGCCGGCTTGGTGGGTGGGCACGTCGCGGCCCTCCCCATCGTCGGCCTCTTCCTGGCCCTGTCCGGGAGGGAGGCCGCCGGCACCGCGGCGATCGGGGCCGCGGTGACGCTGGCGTTCTACACGATCGCGCTGGCCGTCCAGGTCGCCGTGGCCGACGCCTCGCCGAAGGTCGTCCTGTTCGCCTGGTTCGCGTCGTACGTGACGCGCGTGAGCCTCTTGGGCGTCGGCCTGGCGGCCGTCCTCGCGAACGCCGATCGCTGGGGGTGGCTGGACCCCGTCGCCCTGTTCGTCTCGGTCGTGGGGACCGTCATGGGCTGGCTGTCACTGGAACTGTGGGTGTACTCCCGGATGCGGGTGCCCATCTACGACGATCCGTCGTAGTCGCGCGGGCCAAACTCGATGTGACGGGGCGACCAACCCGTTGCTAATGTCTTGTTTCGCACCCGGTTGAAGCCTTTGTCAGGCGGCCCGGGCCAATGTCCGGAAGGTACTGCAAGGAGGCACTATGGGTGGGCTCAATGGGCTGATCCTTCCGTTGGAGGGCGGCGCATGGCCCCCGGGCGAGCACAGCTTCGCATCCCGACCGCTGTTCCCGGGTGTGCTGCCCGACTGGGTGAACAACCACATCGCGCAGGCGGTCATCGGTGCGCTGCTCGTGATCGTCTTCTGGCTGTGGATGGCTCGCGGGCTGTCCGTCGTCCCGGGCAAGAAGCAGACGTTCGGCGAGTTGTTCTACGACTTCGTCCGCAACGGCATCGCCCGTGACATCCTCGGGCCCGAGTTCCGCAAGTACCTCCCCCTCCTGCTGACGCTGTTCTCCTTCATCCTGGTGAACAACCTGTTCGGCGAGTTCGCGCTCTTCATGTTCCCGACGTTCTCCAAGATCGGCTTCGCGTGGGGCCTCGCCCTGGTCGCCTGGCTGGTCTACAACGGCGCCGGCATCAAGACGCACGGCTTCTTCGGCTACCTCAAGCACGCCACCCTCCCGGCAGGCGTCCCGAAGGCACTGTGGCCGCTCATCATCCCGCTGGAGTTCCTCTCCAACATCATCGTGCGGCCACTCACGCTCGGCCTGCGTCTCTTCGCCAACCTGTTCGCCGGCCACCTCGTCATCCTGGTGTTCGTCGTCGGTGGCACGATGCTGCTGACCGCGGTCGACCAGATGGGGACGACGTTCCCGGTGCCCCTGCTCAACGTGGCGGGCGTGGTGTCGATTCTCTTCAGCTTCGCGATCTTCGCCCTGGAGCTCCTGGTGGGCGCCATCCAGGCCTACATCTTCACCGTCCTCACCGCCCAGTACGTGTCCTCGGCGATCGCCGAGGACCACTAAACCCGTAGAGCTTTCGTCAGAAAGAAACCATCCGAAAGGAACGAACCATGCTCCTCTCCCTCCTGGAGATCAACGGCTCGATCAACATGATCGGCTACGCGCTGGCGACCCTCGGCCCGGCCCTCGGTGTGGCCTGGATCTTCGCGTCGGTCATCAACGGCACCGCGCGTCAGCCCGAGGCCCGTGGCGCCATGATGGGCACCGCGTGGATCGGCTTCGCCGTGGTCGAGGCGCTCGCCATCATCGGCATCGCCCTCGCGTTCGTCCTCGGCTGATCTGAGGCCAACCATGCTGCCCCTTGCCGGAGAATCGCCCTTGGGTCCGCTCCTCCCGGAGCACCCCGAGGAACTCTTCGTCGGCATCGCCCTCTTCCTGATCATCCTCGCGGTGATGTGGAAGGTGGTCGTGCCGATGTTCGAGAAGACATACGCCGAGCGCACGGCCGCCATCCAGGGCGGCATCCAGAAGGCGGAGGCCGCCCAGGCCGAAGCCGCTGCGGCGCTGGAGGAGTACAAGGCACAGTTGGCCAGCGCACGCGAGGAGGCGTCCCGCATCCGCGAGGAGGCCAAGGCGCAGGGTGCTGCCATCGTCGCCGACATGCGCCAGCAGGCCACCGAGGAGAGCAGCCGCCTGCTCGCGAACGCCAAGGCCCAGATCGAGGCCGAGCGCGCCGCAGCCGTCGGATCGCTCCGTTCCGAGATCGGTGGTCTGGCGACCACGCTCGCCGGCCGCATCGTCGGCGAGTCGCTGGACGACGACGAACGCGCCCGCCGCACGGTGGACCGCTTCATCGCCGACCTCGAGGCCCAGCCGGTGGTGGAGAAGGCATGAGCGCCGCCGCCGAGTCCCGCCTGAAGGCACTGGACGCCGTCCTGGACGCGCAGCCGGCTTCCGAGGCCTTGGCCAACGAGCTGTTCGCCGTCGTGGAGGCCTTGGGTGCCCAGCCCGCCCTCCGCCGTGCGCTGACGGACCCGTCCACCCCGGACGCGGTGCGCTCCCAGCTCACGCAGTCGCTGTTCGGCGAACGTGTCAGCGGGGCGACGGTGGCCGTTCTGTCCGAGGCGGCGCGTGGCCGCTGGGGCAGCGCCGGTGCGTTCGTGGCGGCACTGGAGCGCCAGGGCGTCCGCGCCCTGCTCCGCACCGCCCAGGACGAGGGGCAGCTCGACGAGCTGGAGGACCAGCTCTTCAAGGTCGAGCGCCTGGTCGACGCCAACCCCGACCTGCGCCGTGCGCTCGGTGATCGTCGGACACCACTCGAGGGCCGCCAGGACCTCCTCGGTGGCCTCCTCGAGGGCAAGGTGCTCCCCGCCGTGGCCAGCCTCGCCCGCCGAGCCGTGGCTGCGCGCAAGCGCACCTTCGACCTCACGGTCGAGGACTACCTGAAGGCGGCCGCCGAGCTGCGCGAACGCGCGGTGGCGACCGTCACGGTGGCCCGGCACCTCACCCCGGAGCAGGAGGCGCGGATCAAGGCCGCCCTGTCCCGTCAGGTGGGGCGTGACGTGAACGTGCGCGTGGTCCTCGATCCGGGGGTCATCGGCGGTGTCCACGTGTCCCTGGGTGACGAGGTCATCGAAGGTACCGTTGCTGCACGTCTCACCGACGCGCAGCGCAAGCTGGCCTGACGGCCAACCCAGACCTGATTACAAGCAAGCAGCGACGCAGCGAAGGAACGCACTCACATGGCGGATCTGACCATTCGTCCCGATGAGATTCGGGATGCCCTCGACCGGTTTGTCTCCAACTACACGCCGGACACCTCCACCCGCGAGGAGGTCGGCACCGTCGTGACGTCCGGTGACGGCATCGCCCGCGTCGAGGGCCTGCCCTCGGCGATGGCGAACGAGTTGCTGGAGTTCGCCAACGGCACACTCGGCATCGCCCTCAACCTCGACGTCCGCGAGATCGGTGTCGTCGTGCTCGGCGACTCCGAGGGCATCGAGGAGGGCTCGCAGGTGCGCCGCACCGGCGAGGTGCTCTCCGTGCCCGTGGGTGACGGCTACCTCGGTCGCACCGTGGATGCGATGGGCAACCCCATCGACGGCCTCGGCGAGCTCGCCGGCCCCCTCGAGCGTCGTACCCTCGAGCTCCAGGCCGCCGGCGTCATGGACCGCCAGGAGGTGCGTGAGCCCCTGCAGACCGGCATCAAGGCCATCGACGCCATGATCCCGATCGGTCGCGGGCAGCGCCAGCTGATCATCGGCGACCGCAAGACCGGCAAGACCGCGATCGCGATCGACACGATCATCAACCAGAAGGCCAACTGGGCCACCGGCGACCCGAAGCAGCAGGTTCGCTGCATCTACGTCGCGATCGGCCAGAAGGGCTCGACCATCGCCGCCCTGCGCAAGACGCTGGAGGAGGCCGGCGCGCTGGAGTACACGACCATCGTGCACGCCCCGGCGTCCGACCCGGCCGGCTTCAAGTACATCGCCCCCTACGCGGGCTCGGCCATCGGCCAGCACTGGATGTACCAGGGCAAGCACGTCCTGATCATCTTCGACGACCTGACCAAGCAGGCCGAGGCCTACCGCGCCATGTCGCTGCTGCTCCGCCGCCCGCCGGGCCGCGAGGCGTACCCCGGTGACGTCTTCTACCTCCACTCCCGCCTGCTGGAGCGCTGCGCCAAGCTGTCGGACGAGCTGGGTGGCGGCTCGATGACCGGCCTGCCGATCATCGAGACCAAGGCCAACGACGTGTCGGCCTACATCCCGACCAACGTGATCTCGATCACCGACGGCCAGATCTTCCTGCAGTCCGACCTCTTCAACGCCAACCAGCGTCCGGCGATCGACGTCGGCATCTCGGTGTCCCGCGTCGGTGGTGCCGCGCAGATCAAGGCCATGAAGGGCGTCGCCGGCACGCTGAAGATCAGCCTCGCCCAGTACCGCGACATGCAGGCCTTCGCCATGTTCGCCTCCGACCTGGACGCCGCGTCCCGCCGCCAGCTCGATCGGGGCGCTCGCCTCACAGAGCTGCTGCGCCAGGGCCAGTACCGGCCGTACCCGGTCGAGGACCAGGTCGTCTCGGTCTGGGCCGGTACCAACGGTCACTTCGACGACATCGCCGTGGACGACGTCCTGCGCTTCGAGGCCGAGTTGCTCGAGCACCTGCGCCTCAACACGCCCATCCTGGCCACCATCGCCGAGACCAAGAAGTGGGACGACGACACCGCCAACGCGGTGCTCGCCGAGATCAAGAAGGTCAAGGAAGGGTTCAAGGCCAGCGGCAAGGCCGCCCCGGCGGCCGACCAGCCCGGCGTCAAGGCGCTCGGTGACGACGAGGTCGACGCCGAGCAGATCGTGGTCAAGAAGGGCTGAGCATGGCGTCCAGTCTGCGGGAGCTCCGGCAACGACGTAAGTCGGTGTCGGCGACCAAGAAGATCACCAAGGCGATGGAGCTCATCGCTGCGTCCAAGGTCATCCGGGCGCAGCAGGCAGCCACCAAGGCCTTGCCCTACACGCGGGAGCTGAACCGGGCGGTCTCCGCCCTGGCGACGCACTCGCCCCAACTCGAACACCCGCTCACCACGCGCATCGAACGGCCGCGTCGGGCGGCGCTGCTGATCCTGACCTCCGACCGGGGCATGAACGGCGCCTTCAACTCCAACGTCCACAAGGTCGGGGCCCGCATGCGGGCCCGCCTCGAGGAGCAGGGGATGGAGGTCAGGCGCTACGTCGTGGGCCGCAAGGGCATCGGGTACATGAAGTTCCGACAGATCCCGATGGCCCGGACGTGGGATGGCTTCAGCGACGCCCCGACCTTCGCCGACGCACACGAGATCGCGGACGTCCTGATCAACGACTTCCTGACCCCGTACGAGGAGGGCGGTGTCGACGAGATCCACGCGGTCTACACCCGCATGGAGTCGATGCTGACCCAGTCCCCGCGGGCCAGGAGACTGCTGCCCCTGGAGGTCGTCGAGGGCGTCTCAGAGCTGGGGGAGCACGACCACATCCCCCAGTACGAGTTCGAGCCGGACGTCGAGACGGTGCTGGATGCGGTCATGCCGGTCTACGTCCGGAGCCGCGTCTGGTTCTACCTGCTGCAGTCGGCGGCGTCCATCCTGGCCAGCCAGCAGCGGGCCATGAAGTCGGCCACCGACAACGCGAACCAACTGATCGAGACCCTGACGCGCGAGGCCAACCAGGCGCGCCAGGCGGAGATCACCCAGGAAATCACCGAGATCGTCGGTGGCGCCAGCGCGCTCGCCGAGTCGAGCGCCCAGGACTGAGGCGAGAGAGGCAACCATGACCCTGACTGCTGAGAACCCCACGACGACGGGCGTCGGCCGTGTGGCGCGTGTCATCGGCCCGGTGGTGGACGTCGAGTTCCCCGCCGACCAGATGCCCGACATCATGAACGCGCTGAAGATCAAGATCGACGCCGGCGAGCTCTCCCGTGAGATCACGGCCGAGGTCGCGCTGCACGTCGGTGACAACATCGTTCGCGCCATCTCCCTGAAGCCGACCGACGGCATGCGTCGCGGCACCGAGGTCGTCGACACCGGTGCCCCGATCTCGGTGCCCGTCGGTGATGTGACCAAGGGCCGCGTCTGGAACGTGACCGGCGACTGCCTCAACGAGGACCTGGAGGCGTCCGGCGTCCAGATCACCGAGCGTTGGCCGATCCACCGCCCGGCACCGAAGTTCGAGGACCTCGAGCCGAGGACCGAGATGCTCGAGACCGGCATCAAGGTGCTGGACCTGCTGACCCCGTACGTCAAGGGCGGCAAGATCGGCTTGTTCGGCGGCGCCGGCGTCGGCAAGACGGTCCTCATCCAGGAGATGATCTTCCGCATCGCCCACAACTTCGGTGGCACCTCGGTGTTCGCCGGCGTGGGGGAGCGCACCCGTGAGGGCAACGACCTCATCAACGAGATGATCGAGGCCGGCGTCATGAAGGACACCGCCCTCGTGTTCGGCCAGATGGACGAGCCGCCGGGCACCCGCCTCCGCGTCGCCCTGTCGGCCCTGACCATGGCGGAGTACTTCCGCGACGTCCAGGGTCAGGACGTGCTGCTCTTCATCGACAACATCTTCCGGTTCACCCAGGCCGGTTCCGAGGTGTCCACGCTGCTCGGCCGCATGCCGTCCGCCGTGGGTTACCAGCCGAACCTCGCCGACGAGATGGGCCAGCTGCAGGAGCGCATCACGTCGACCCGCGGCCACTCCATCACCTCGATGCAGGCCATCTACGTGCCCGCCGATGACTACACCGACCCGGCCCCGGCCACGACCTTCGCCCACCTGGACGCCACGACCGAGCTGTCGCGTGACATCGCCTCGCGTGGTCTGTACCCGGCCGTGGATCCGCTGACGTCGACTTCGCGCATCCTCGACCCGCAGTACGTCGGTCAGGACCACTACGACACCGCGACCCGCGTGAAGCAGATCCTCCAGCGCAACAAGGAGCTGCAGGACATCATCGCGATCCTCGGCATCGACGAGCTGGGCGAGGAGGACAAGATCGTGGTGGGTCGCGCCCGCCGCATCCAGCAGTTCCTCTCCCAGAACACCTACATGGCCACCAAGTTCACCCAGATCGAGGGCTCGACGGTGCCGCTGGCCGACACCATCGAGGCGTTCAAGATGATCTGCAATGGCGAGGTCGACCACATCGCCGAGCAGGCCTTCTTCAACGTCGGCGGCATGGACATGGTCATGGAGAACTGGGACCGCATCCAGAAGGAAGGCTGAGCATGGCGTTCGACTCCAGCCCGCTCCGGGTCGAGGTGGTCAGCGCCGATGGGCTCATCTGGGAAGGTGACGCCGTTCAGGTCATCGCTCGGACCACCGAGGGTGACCTCGGTATCCTGGCCCATCATGAGCCGTTCTTCGGCATCTTGGTCCCGTCGGCGGTGGAGATCATCACGAACGACGGCAACCGTGAGATCGTCGCCGTCGACGGCGGCTTCATCTCGGTGGCCGAGAACCGCGTCTCCCTGCTGAACGCCTACGCGCGGCTGGCGCACGAGATCGACCAGGCCGAGGCGGCGCACCAGCTCAACGACGCCCAGCTGGCGTTGGAGAAGGGTGATGTGAGCACGGAGACGATGCAGCGGTACCATCGTGCCACCGCACAGGTACGGGCCGCCTCGAAGGCGGCTGGTCAGCGCTGACAGTGAACGGGGGTGGGAGTGCCTGACTGGTGGAGTTGGACCGCCTTGGTGGTCGGCCTACTGGCTGCGTGCGCTCTCATCCCCGTTTCGTGGCTCATCATCCGCCGGCGCTGGCTGGCGGGCCGGGGTCGGGTCTTCGAGTGCTCCCTCATGCGTCCAGGTGCCGGCTGGACCCTCGGGGTCGCCCGGTTCCGGGCCGACGACGTCGAGTGGTATCGCGTCTTCTCCCTGTCGCTGCGCCCGCTCATCACCTTCCACCGCCACGAGACCAAGGTCGTCGGGGTGCGCCGGCCCACGGCGTCCGAGGCGACCGAGCTCTACGACGGGCACGTGGTGACCGAACTCGGGGGGCGGTACACCGGCTACTTGTTGGCGATGGCACGCCCCGATCTCACGGCCTTCTCGAGCTGGACGGAGGCGGGGGCACCCGGGGGCCGCGCCTAATCGGTACCTTCGACCTCGGCGTCCAGCCCCGCCTGCGCGGCCTCGATCTTCTCCCGCTGGCGGCGGGCGCGGTCACCGACCGGCGTCCGATCCTTGCCCGGCACCCAGAGCACGTCGCCCACCTCCAGGTTCGCGACGCGACCGAGGATGAACAACAGGTCCGACAGCCGGTTCAGGTAGGTCAGGGCCAGCGGGTTGACGCCACCCTGCTCGTCGCCCCGGGCAACCTCGACGCCGTGTTCCTCGGCGGCGGCCCAGGCGGCCCGTTCGGCGCGGCGGACGACCGTGCGCGCCAGGTGCAGGTAGGCGGCCCCCGGGGATCCCCCGGGCAGGATGAAGCTGACCAGATTCGGCAACGGATCACCGAACTCGTCGCACCACGCCTCGAGGCGGTCGATGCTGGCCTGGTCGACGCGCAGGGGTTCCCACGTCGGCTCGGCCACCACCGGGTTGGAGAGGTCCGCGCCCACGTCGAACAGTTCGTTCTGGATCTCGCGGAGGACGGCCACCACGGCGTCCGGAAGGCCGCCCAGGGTGGTGGCCAGCCCGAGGACGGCGTTGGCCTCGTCCACGTGTCCGTACGCCTCGACGCGACTGTCAGTCTTGCGCGTCTCGGACATGTCGGAGAGCCGCGTGCTGCCCGCATCGCCCGTGCGGGTGTAGATCCGAGTCAAGTTGACCATGGGACCACCCTAATGTGATGTTGGGTGTGTGACCCCGCGCACTCTCGTCGCTGCCTCCGCAGCCGTCCTCGTCCTCGCCACCGCCGGCTGCGCGGTGGCACCCCAGACCACCCGGACGCCGGGGGCGTCCGGCAGCCCGAGCGGCGCGACGACGGCAGGGACCGCGCGGACCGGACAGGCGTCCGCTGCGGGGACCGTGAACTGCACGTACCGGCCCGGCGGCACGCCCGCCAAGCCCGTGGACCCGCCGGAGGGCACCAACGTGCCCGCGACTGGGACCTCATCCGTCGTCATCGACTTCGGGGACGCCAAGGTCAACGTCACCCTCGACCGCGCCGCGGCGCCCTGCACGGTGCACTCCTTCGAGAGCCTGGTGGCCCAGGGCTACTACAACGGCACCGAGTGCCACCGGCTGTCGACCCAGGGCATGTTCATCCTGCAGTGTGGGGATCCCACGGGCACCGGCAGCGGACGACCCGGTTACAGCTTCGACGACGAGCTCGAGCACACCACTGGCTACCCCGCCGGCGTCCTGGCCATGGCGAACGCGGGCCCGGACACCAACGGCGCCCAGTTCTTCTTCGTCTACGACGACACGCCACTCGCCCCGGCCTACACCGTGTTCGGGACGATGGACGAGGCGGGCACCCAGGTCATCAGCGACCGGGCGTTCCAGGGCCACGACGCGAGCTACCCCGACGGCACCGGCCGTCCGAACGCGCCGACGGTCATCACGTCGGTCACCACCGGCTAGGTAGGACGCGTGGGGCCGTCAGTGGCTCCCCAGCTCCGGGCGCAGGCCGTCGAGGAACATGGCCAGCGCCTGGCTGACGGCCTCGGGCTGCTCCGCGTGCAGCCAGTGGCCGGCGTTCTTGATCGTGACCAACCGCGTTCGCGCGAAGAACGCCTTCATGACGGGGATGTGCTCGTCGGTGACGTAGCCGGACTCCGAACCGCGCATCCACAGCACGGGGCCCTCGTACGTTCCCCGGACGCCCGCGGGCCAGCCGCTGATCAGGGGGAGTGCGCGCTCCAGGAGTTCGAGGTTCGGCAGCCACCGCCAGCCCCCGCCCGGAACCCGGTGCAGGTTCTGGAGGAGGAACGCACGCACGCTGGGCTCGCGGATGTCCGCGGCGAGGGCGGCGTCGGCGTCCGCCCTCGTCCGGATCGCGGTGAGGTCGAGTGCCCGGAGCGCACCGATGAGTCGCTGGAACCCGTAGCCGTGCGAGGAGTCGTCGGGGGAGATGTCCAGGACGACCAGACCGCGGACCAGGGTCGGGTGTCGCAGCGCCAGGACCATCGCCGTCTTGCCGCCCATCGAGTGGCCCACGACCGTCACCGACGCACCCACCCCGAGGCGCTCGCGGAGGTCGGCGGCCACGGCGTCCGCCATGGTGACGTAGCCGAAGTCGTCCTGCCAAGGGCTGCGGCCGTGGTTCGGCAGGTCGTACAGCAGCCCGGGATCCGTCGCCGAGACGGCCTTGGCGATCGTGCCCAGGTTCTTCCCCTGGCCGAGCAGACCGTGCAGGTACGCGACCCGCGGCCTTCCGTGGCCGATGGTCGTGGTGAACAGGTCCACTCAATTCCTCCGGTTCCAGCAGGCGGTGTGCCAGTGCCGCCGATCATCGACGGCCGAGGAGGCCCCGAGGGCGGGGGTGCTCGGCCAGACCACGACATGGGCCGCACCGACCGCGATCGGCCGGTGGCAGAAGGGACAGGTGTAGTCCTTCTCCGAGCGGCCCGTGGCCAGCGCCTGCACGACCCACGCGCCGTCGCGCTTGGTCTCGGCCCGGGCGAATGACGTCGACAGCGGACGCGCCGGGCGCAGGTGCTTGCTGGGACGTCGGGCCATGTTCTCGATCGTAGACGGTAGGCTCGCGTGGTGCGTCTCATGATTGCTCGTTGCCAGGTCGACTACGCCGGCCGGCTGTCGGCGCACCTGCCGATGGCGAAGCGCCTCATCCTGCTCAAGGCGGACGGCTCGATCTCGATCCACGCGGACGACCGCGCCTACAAACCGCTCAACTGGATGAATCCACCCTGCACGATCGTGATGCGCGACGCCGACCCCACCGTCGAGGACGAGGTGGGGCTTCACCAGGTGTGGGAGGTCCAGAACAAGGATGCCGACAAGCTGGTCATCTCCATCGCGGAGGTGCTGCACGACTCCAGCCACGAACTCGGCGTCGACCCGGGCCTGGTGAAGGACGGCGTCGAGGCACACCTGCAGACGCTCCTGGCGGACAACCCGGCCACGTTCGGCGATGGCTGGACGCTCGTCCGGCGCGAGCACATGACGGCGATCGGTCCGGTGGACATCCTCTTCCGCGACGCCGACGGCGCCCACGTCGCCGTCGAGGTGAAGCGGCGTGGCGAGATCGACGGTGTCGAGCAACTCTCGCGTTACCTCGAGTTGCTGAACGCCGACCCGCACCTGCGTCCGGTCCAGGGCGTCTTCGCGGCCCAGCAGATCAAGCCGCAGGCGAGGGTCATCGCCGCCGCCCGCGGCATCACCTGCGTGACGGTCGACTACGACGTCCTCCGGGGCCTGGACGACGCGGAGGACCGGCTGTTCTGACGCGGCCTCGGGCTGGGCGCGATCCAGCGCTCCTAGGTGTACTGGGCCACGACGTTCATGACAGGCGGCTGGTCGGGGGTAGTCCTCCGAGTGCGCTGTGGCGTCTTTGAGTGTTGTAGGTCTCCAGCCAGGGGTCAAGGGCGTCGCGGCGGGCCTGGTTGCTGGTGAACACGTGGCGGTAGGCCCACTCGGTGGTCAGGGTGCGGTTGAAGCGTTCGACCTTGCCGTTCTGCCAGGGGCAGTGGGGTTTGATGAACTTCTGCTTCGCGCCAATGGTCTCGACCGCGTCGATGAACGCTCGACCATGTCGGTAGGCGAACGCGTTGTCGGTCATCACTCGCTCGATGCTGGTGATGCCGTGGGTGGCGAAGTAGGCCGCGGCTCGCAGCAGGAAGCCGGCGCAGGTGTCGACGCGTTCATCGTCGTGGATCTCGCTGTAGGCCAGGCGGGAGTGGTCATCGACCATCGAGTGGACGTAGTCGTAGCCGATCTTGGGCCGCTTGTTCTTGGCGACGATGGTGTCGGAGCGTCCGTGGGCCCGCCAGCCGCCACCGTCGGGGATCTTGCCCAGCTTCTTGACATCCACGTGCACCAGTTCGCCGGGACGTTCGCGTTCGTAGCGGACCGCGGTCTGCTTCGAGGTGCGGATCACCTGGCCGGTCATCGGGTCCAGGCAGGTCAGGGGCGGCATGCCCCGTCGGTGCAGGATCCGGGTCACGGTCCGCGGCGCGAGCCCGAGTTCGGCCGCGATCCAGTCAGGGCCGCGTCGGTGCTCCTGACGGGCGGCCACCACCAGGTCCTCCACCGTGGCTGGTGTCGCGGTCGGGCACGCGTGAGGACGGCTGGACCGGTCATGCAGACCGGCCTCGCCCTCGGCGTCCCAGCGTGCCAGCCAGCGGTGAGCACACTGACGTGAAATCCCCATCGCCTTCGCTGCATGGGCGACCGGCCAGTGCTGGTATCGGACCCGATCGACCAGCAGCTTGCGGCCATGAAAGTTGAGGCGGGCGTTACGGTGGGACACGAGGACCTCCGGGTGTGAGATGTGACCTTCGACAAGCCACACCCCACCCGGGGGTCCTCCCTCACGTCAATACCGACGCGCTGTCACCAACCTCTTGGC
>NZ_JCAKNE010000025.1:0-76872 GCF_059515965.1 Propioniciclava sp. LT432
CCGCCCCACCCTGCAAGCCCAACGCGACGACGCCTGCGCCAAAGGCCAAACCCGCCGCGCCGAGGTCTACACCAACCTCCTCGAACGCCTCGATCAAACCCCCGCTTGACAGACATCACCCACATAAGCCGCGGACGTCTTCAGGATCTCGTTGGCCCGACGCAGCTCGCGGACCTCACGCTCCAAGGCGACGATCTTCGCCTTGTCATCGCTGCTGACACCCTCCCGCACGCCGGTATCGACCTCAGCCTGGCGGACCCAGTTCCGCAACGCCTCCGGATGAATCCCCAACTGCTTGCCGATCCGGCTGATCGCCCCGGCCCGGCTGGCTGGATCCCTCCGCGCCTCCACCCATCCGAGTGGCGCGCTCCTTCAATTCCTCCGAATACTTCCTCGGTGCTGCCATGACTCCCATCCTTCCGTGTGATGAGAGCCTCCATCAGACCCGGGGCGATGCACATCGACATGGACCAGCGATCCGGGATGGCCGTGTTCGTAACGTCGGATCGGTTCTCCGGTGGCCCGGTCGCAAGCTGACAGGCGAATCAGGCGGCACGCCGTGAGGATCCGTCCCACGGTCGAGGGGGCGATGCCCAGCCTGGCGGCGAGCTGGATCGGTCCTTCCCGCAGCCGTAGACGCACGCTCACGCAGCGTTTCACGACCCGCTGCGGGGTCTTGTTCGGGCTGCCGTGAGGTCGCGAGGAGCGGTCCTGCATGGACTCTCCAGCCTGGTAGCGGTCGGCCCAGCGCTTCACGGTCGGCCACGAGACCTGGAACCTCGCGGCGACTTCCGAGATCGGGACTCCCCGGTCTACGACGAGCTGGGCGACGATCAGACGGTGCTTCGGGGTCAGGGCTGCGTTAGCGTGGGACACAGGAGGGCCTTCCTGGCTTGGCGTGGTTCTGTCGCAAGTCCCACTCAACCAGCAAGGCCCTCCCTTGCTCACACGTCCGGATCGCAGTCCTTCAACCAACCTGTCCGGTCAGTACAGCTAGCGCAGGGCCGCATGAGTCCGACCGTTGACGCGTGGTCCTCCGTTGGGCAGGGTTCGCAGCATGCCCGACGTGCTGGCCGGCCGATGCGCCTTTTCGTCTCATGCCCCAGGACCCCTTGGCGGACGGTCCCTCCGAAGCCTCCTTCGCCGAGGCCGGGGACGCCTTCGTGCTGCGCTACACGTGGACGCACCCCGACGACGGCACCCAGACGGACCTGCTGCTCGTGTCGGCGCCGGACGCCGCGGGTGCCGTGGAGGGAACCCTGTTCGACACGTGGCACCAGCAGCCGGGGGTGATGCGCCTGACAGGGATCAGGTCCGGCGAAACGGTGAGCCCGCGTGGCACCTACCTCGAGGAGTGGGGCTGGGAGGTGGAGGTCACGCGGACGCCCACCGGGTCGACGATGACGATGCGCAACGTCGTGCCCGCCTCGGCGCTCGTCGACGCGCCGCCTGAGTTGGCCGCCATGGGACCGGGCCCCTACGACGTCATGGTTGCCGCATGGGGGACTTCTGCCTGACGGGCAGTCGAGGCCTTCCTCGGCGCTGCCGCTCAGGTGCGCGTGTCCGGGGCGGGCGCCTGTGCCCGGTCCAGGATCGTCGCCGGATCGTCCAACATGTCGAGTACGCCAAGGTACGCGGCGCCCAGGGCGCCCGCCGCGTCGCGGGTGGTCCGGGTCCGGACACACACGGGCGCGAAGGGGGCGGCGAGGACGCGGCGGTCCAGCTCGTCCGTGACCGTCGGCAGGAGTGCGGGGGCCAGCGCCGCCAGGTGCCCGCCGAGGACGACCTCGGACAGGTCGAGCAGGTTGAGGGCGCCTGACAGGGCGACCCCCAGCGCCCGTCCGGCGCGCTCGAGCGTGGACTCCAGGCGCGGGCCAGGTGTGCCCGCCGCTGCCAGGAGGGCCTCCCAGGTGTCGTGGCCGGAACTCCTGAGCAGGGCGGAACGTCCGATGATCGCCTCGAGGCATCCCCGGGCTCCGCAGCCGCAGGCCGGGCCATCGGGGTCCACGCACACGTGGCCCAACTCGCCGGCCCACCCGTGGTCACCGCCGAACATCCGCCCCGCGGTGACGGTGGCCGAACCGATGCCGACATTGCCGGAGACGTACATGAACGATTCCAGGTCCGGATCGAGGGACCCTGGCAGGCGGTGCGCGATGGTCATCGCCGCGCAGTCCGCCTCGTTGGCGACCCCCACCACCGATCCTTCGGGGGCGAGTCCGGCGAGCGTGGCGCGGACGTCCACCTCGCGCCAACGGAGGTTGGGGGCACGGAGCAGGATGCCCGCCCCACGGTCCACGATGCCCGGCAGCGCCACGCGGACGCCGAGCAGGCGGTTCGGCGCCTGACGAAGAACCTCCTTGCCGAGGGCGGCGAGTCGGTGCAGGGTGGCGTCCGGATCCGAGGCGGCAAGGTCCTCCTGCACCATGCGGTGGGCGAGGACGGTCCCGGTGAGGTCGATGGCTGTCGCGGCCAGGTAGCCCACGTTGGCCTCGAGGCCGATGGACACGAACGTCCCCTCCGCCGGTCCCAGGGGAACGCCGGGGCGGCCCCGTCCCTGAGGGCGGGCAGGGTCGCCCTCCCCGAGGATGCCCCCCGCCACGAGTTGGTCGACCAAGCGCGAGACGGTGGATCGGGTCAGGCCGGACGCCCCCGCGATGTCTGCGCGGGTCAGTGAGCCGGGCGCGGCGAAAACCGCGCGTGCCACGGTCGACAGGTTGATGGTGCGCAGCGTCGCCTGGCGGGCGCCCACCGGTCGAGCGGGGATCTGGGTCACACCCTTGACCTTAGTGCCCGACCCGTGATTAGCATTTCCATACAACAAAACTTTCTCCAGGAGCCCATCATGGTTCGTCAGCCCCAACCCTCTGACAAGTTCTCGTTCGGCCTGTGGACCGTCGGGTGGACCGGTGTGGATCCGTTCGGTACAGCCACCCGCGCGACCCTCGACCCGTGGGAGTACGCGGAGCGACTGGCCGAGTTGGGGGCGTGGGGGATCACGTTCCACGACAACGACGTGTTCGGGTTCGACGCGGACGACGACCTGCGGGCGAAGCGGGTGGGACAGCTGAAGCAGGTGGCCGACGCAGCCGGCCTGGTGATCGAGATGGTCACCACCAACACCTTCACCCACCCGGCCTTCAAGGACGGCGGGCTGACCGCCAACGAGCGTTCGGTACGGCGCTTCGGCCTGCGGAAGGTGCTGCGCAACGTCGACCTTGCCGCGGAGCTCGGGGCGACCACCTTCGTCATGTGGGGCGGGCGGGAGGGCGCCGAGTACGACTCGAGCAAGGACCTGTTCGCGGCCCACCAGCGCTACGCCGAGGGTCTCGACACAGTGGCGGCGTACATCAAGCAGCAGGGCTACGACCTGCGGATCGGGCTCGAGCCCAAGCCGAACGAGCCGCGCGGCGACATCTTCCTCCCGACGATCGGGCACGCGCTGGGCCTGATCGCCACCCTCGAGCACGGCGACGTCGTGGGCCTGAACCCCGAGGTGGGCCACGAGCAGATGGCCAACCTGAACTACACGCACGGCCTCGCGCAGGCCCTGCACGCCGACAAGCTGTTCCACATCGACCTCAACGGCCAGAAGGGCCTCAAGTACGACCAGGACCTCGCTTTCGGCCACGGAGACCTGCTCTCGGCGTTCTTCACGGTCGACCTGCTCGTGAACGGCTTCCCCAACGGGGGGCGGCGGTACGACGGACCGATCCACTTCGACTACAAGCCCTCCCGCACCGAGGGCATGGACGGCATCTGGGACTCTGCGCGGGCCAACATGGAGACCTACCTGCTGCTGGCCGAGAAGGCCACGGCGTTCCGTGCCGACCCGGCCGTCCAGGAGACCATGCGGGCGGCCGGCATCTTCGAGCTCGGCCAGCCGACGCTGGCGGAGGGCGAGTCGGTGGCCGACTTCCTGGCGGCGGAGGAGGAGTTCGACGCGGACGCCGCGGGTGAGCGCGAGACCCACTTCGTTCGCCTCCACCAGCAGGCCCTGGCCCATCTCATCGGCTGATGGTCCTCGTCGCCGGGGTCGACACCTCGACCCAGTCCTGCAAGGTCCTCGTCGTCGACGCGGACACCGGGACTGTCGTCCGTTCAGGTTCGGCCCGGCACCCGGACGGGACCGAGTGCCCACCCGATGCGTGGTGGGCCGCGTTCGAGCAGGCGGCGGGGCAGGCCGGTGGGCTGGATGACGTCGCCGCTGTCTCCGTGGGTGGCCAACAGCACGGCATGGTTGCGCTCGACGCGTCCGGGGAGGTGATCCGTCCAGCCCTGCTGTGGAACGACACCCGCAGCGCCGTCGCGGCCGAGGAGCTGGTCGCCGACCTCGGCGGGCCGGCTCCGTGGGCGGACGCCGTGGGCTCCGTCCCCGTGGCGAGCCTGACCGTGACCAAGCTCCGTTGGCTGGCCGAGCACGAACCCGGGCACGCGGAACAGGTCGCGGCCATCTGCCTGCCGCACGACTGGTTGACCTGGCGAATCCAGGGCAGCGGACGTCTGGAGGACCTCGTCACGGACCGGTCCGACGCGTCCGGCACCGGCTACTTCGACGCCGTGTCCAACACCTATCGGCGCGACCTGCTCGACCTGGCCATGCGCAGGGATGCCTCGAACGTCCTCCTGCCGCGCGTGCTCGCGCCGGCTGAGGCGGGCGGCGTCACCCCGTCCGCGGCGCTACTCGGCCCCGGTTGCGGCGACAACGCCGGCGCTGCCCTGGGCCTCGGCCTCGTGCCGGGGGATTGCTCCTTGTCCCTCGGTACCTCCGGGGTGGTGGCTGCTGCCTCGGCGACGCCGGTGGCCGACAGCTCCGGCAACGTGAACGGTTTCGCCGACGCGACCGGAGGCTTCCTCCAGTTGGCGGTCACCCTGAACGCGGCCCAGGTCCTGGATGCCTTCCAACGCCTGCTGGGTGTCGACCCGTCGGGACTCAGCCGACTCGCCCTGGCCGCGGAGCCCGGCGCAGGGGGGCTGGTGCTGCTCCCCCTCCTGAACGGCGAACGCACGCCGAACCTCCCCGACGCCACGGGGACCCTCCGTGGGATCACGCTCGCCAACGCCACGCCCCAGAACATGGCGCGGGCCGCCGTGGAAGGGGTCCTGTGCCACGTGGCGCACGCTGTGGGTGTGGTCCGCGCCCTCGGGACCCGGGTCGACCGGGTCAGCCTGGTCGGTGGGGCCGCTCGCTCGGAGGCCGTCCGAGCGCTCGCTCCGGGGATCTTGGGCGTCGATGTCGTCGTCCCGCCCGAGGCGGAGTACGTCGCGCTTGGGGCGGCGCGACAGGCCGCTTGGGTGCTCGCCGGCACCGACCGTTGTCCGGACTGGCCGTTGGCGGGCTCCCTCGAACTCGTCGGGGATGACGAGCCCTGGCTGCGGGAACGCTACTCCGAAGCACTGTCCGACCAGGAAGGAATCCGAGCTCCATGACCCGTCCGATCCCACGCGGCCTCCTCCTTGGTGCTGCCACCGCGGCCTATCAGGTCGAGGGGGCGGTGACCGAGGGTGGACGCACGGCGTCCATCTGGGACACCTTCAGCCACACCCCGGGGAAGGTCGCCGGTGGCGCGACGGGTGACGTGGCCTGCGACCACTACCACCGCTGGCGTGAGGACGTCGACCACATGACCCGGATGGGTCTGGAGTGCTATCGGCTCTCGATCGCCTGGCCGCGCGTCCAGCCGGGCGGCACGGGCCCGCTGAACCCGGTGGGCGTGCGCCACTACCGGGAGTTGCTCACCACCCTCCGCGAGGCCGGGATCAAGCCGCTGGTCACGCTCTACCACTGGGACCTCCCGCAGGAGCTCGAGGATGCCGGTGGGTGGCGCAACCGTGACACTGCACACGCCTTCGCGGACTACGCCCGCGCGATGGCCGCCGAGTTGGGCGACCTCGTCCATGCCTGGCTCACGATCAACGAGCCGCTGGTCATCACCTACACGGGCCACCTGGACGGGATCCATGCTCCTGGCCTGAAGGACGGGAGGGCGGTCTACGCGGTTGCGCACCACCTGAACCTCGCGCACGGGCTCGCCGCCCGGGCGATCAAGGAGGTCCTGCCCGGGGCGACGGTGGGTCTCGCGCTGAACTACCTCGAGATGTCGACCAACGACAACGATCGCGACCGCGCTGCGCTGGCGAAGGCCCGGCTGCTCCTCAACGACGTGTTCATCGCCCCGATCCTCGATGGTGGCTACTCGCCGGAGCTCCGGGCGCTCACCGCGCCCGTGACCGACTGGTCCTTCGTCCTTCCCGGCGACGAGGACCTGGTCCGTGCCCCCGTCGACCTGTTCGGCCTGAACTACTACGGGCCCCACAAGTACGTGGCGGACCTCGACCCCGGGACGCAGGACCGCGAGGGCGTCCTGAGCCAGAACTACGGGCACGCGCCGATCGCGGGGCCGCGGAACGCACTCGACATGCCGGTCGAGGCGGCGGGGCTGACGCGCGTCCTGCGCGAGATCCACGCCAGGTGGGGCGTCCCCCTGGCGATCACGGAGAACGGCGCGTGCACCAACGAGCCGTCGACCGCGACCGGGGAACGGCTCGCCGACCCCGACCGCGTGCGCTACCTGCACGAGCACATCGGGGCCGTGCTGGACGCGATGGACGCCGGCGTCGACGTGCGGGCCTACTGCGTGTGGTCACTGATGGACAACTTCGAGTGGGCCCTGGGCTATGACCCGCGGTTCGGGTTGCTGCACGTGGACTACGCGACCGGTGTGCGGACCTGGAAGGACTCCGCGTACTGGTACGCGCAGGTCATCGCCTCCCGTTCGTTGCCCGACGAGGCCCCCGCGTGGACGCCCGCCTTCGCGCGCGGCGACGCGCCCACCCGGACGGTGTTGTCGGCCACGAACTGACCGAGCCCTTCCGCCCCGCCGGCGCCCGATCGCGGCCGGCGGCGCGAGCCTGTCCGGGCCTCTGAGAACGGGTGATGGCGTTTCTCACGGTTTCGTAACGGGCGGGAGATGCTTCGCCGAGAACCATTGACTTCCGATGTGGTATCGATACCCTACAGACACGGGGTCAGGCTCGTGAGTGCGTGACGAAGCCCCGCCATCCCTTGGCTCCGCCGGAGCTCTCCGGGGGTGCCACCCTGTCGAAAGGACGGTCGATGAAGACCAACAAGAGGTTCGGGGCGGCGGCTGTCGCAGTGTCCGCCGCTCTCGCCCTGTCAGCCTGCAACCCGGGCGCTGCCCAGGCTCCCGGCAACCAGGCTCCTGCTCCTGCCCCGGGAAGCGCCGACGCCAGTGGTGCGTCCGCGGTGTTCACGAAGGAACTGTCCGGCGCGATGAAGACCAGCGGGTTCAACCCCTCCGACGAGGTCGGTTCGTCCCGCAGCGACCTGGCCACCGAGAAGGTCGCCCCCGCCACGGTCGAGATGGACACCACCAACTTCGACCCGCAGAAGTTCGCCGCCCAGGTCGCATCGGGTCAGACCCCCGACCTGATCCAGGTGAACCGGTCCATGGTCGGCACGCTGGCCGACAAGAAGCTCATCCAGCCTCTGGACGAGTGCTACGCCCTGTGGGACCGCGACAAGGGCTACTACTACGACGCCGCCATCAAGGACGTCACGTACGACGGCAAGATCTACGGCATCCCGCAGTTCTTCCAGGCCGCCATGATCATCGGCAACAAGAACGTCATGGAGCCCGCGGGCGTCACCATCGACCAGCTCGACACCAGCAAGCCCGAGTCGCTCGTCGAGGCGGCCAAGAAGATGTACAAGGCCGACGGCGGCACGCCCACCGTGCTGGGCTTCGACCCCGACCTCCCCGGATCGGCCGCGACCTGGGTCACCGTCTTCGGCGGCAAGGTGATGGACGAGCAGGGCAAGCCCACGCTCGAGGATCCTGCCAACGTCGAGGCCCTCACGTGGATGAAGGAGATCATGGACGCCCAGGGTGGCTTCGCCCAGGCGAAGTCGCTGAAGGACACCATGGACGTGTTCGGTGACGAGAACCAGTACGTGAAGAACCAGGTCGGTGCCCAGCTGTGGGCCCAGTGGTACATCAACGTCCTGTCCAACGTGAAGGACAACGTGTCCCTCGTCGCGACGCCGATCAAGACGGCCGACGGCAAGGTCCTCGGCATGGCCGGCGGTACCACCTTCGCCATCCCGGCCGGCGCCAAGAACCCGGCGGCCGCCTGCGCATGGGCCATCCAGGCCACCTCGCTGGAGGCCTGGGAGGCGGCCGGCGCGGCACGTGCCGAGACCGTGAAGTCCAAGAACTCGATCAACACGGGCCTGTTCACCGCCTCGCCCGAGGCCGACAAGCTCGTCCGGGAGAAGTTCGTCGTGCCGAGCGGCAACGCCGACTTCGACCAGCTGATCGAGACCTCGTACGCCGCCCTCGAGAACACCGTCTCGGCCGGTGGCTCCGCGGTCGGGCAGCAGATCGACGACGCCCTGAAGAACGCTGTCGCGCAGGTCACGGCCGGTGGGGACCCCGCGGCCGCGCTGAAGGAGGCCCAGGCCACCGCCCAGCGTGCCTGGGAGCAGTCGGAGATCGGCAAGAAGGGCTGATCAACCACGGCGCGGCGGGGGCGGAGCTGGTCGCCAGTTCTGCCCCCGTCGCGTCCCTCGACCCTTGTCCCGACGACCCAGGAGGTCCGCTGTGGCACGAACTCCCCAGAGGGCGAAAGAAGGTGCCCCCAAGGTCAAGGCGCGGAAGTACAACACCAAGGAGTCCATCGCCGGACTGCTGTTCATCTCCCCGTGGCTGATCGGTTTCCTCGTCTTCACGGTCATCTCGATGTCGTGGAGCCTGATCCTCTCCTTCCAGAACTTCGACCTGGCGACCAATGTGGGTACGCCGACGGGGTTCACCAACTACGAGCTGCTCCTCGACGACCCGAAGGTGATGACGTCGCTGACGAACACCTTCATCTTCGCGGCCATGTCCGTCCCGCTGGAGATCGCGGTGTCGTTGGGCCTGGCCCTGCTGCTGCTCGGCGTCCATCGAGGCTCGGGCTTCATGCGGACGATCTACTACCTCCCGAAGATGACCCCCGGCGTGGCCACCGCCGCCGTGTTCCTCCTGCTGCTCAACGGCAACAACGGAGCGATCAACAAGTTCCTCGGCATCTTCGGCATCCCCGGTCCGCAGTGGTTGACCGACCCTGCCTGGATGAAACCCTCCATCGTGCTCATGGGCCTGTGGTCGGTCGGCGGCGGCATGGTGATCCTCCTCGCCGCCCTGCAGGGCGTGCCCAAGGAGATGTACGAGGCGGCCTCGGTCGACGGGGCGTCCAAGTGGGCCCAGTTCGTCCGCATCACGCTCCCGATGATCAGCCCGACCCTGTTCTTCCTGGTCATCGTCAACACGATCGCCGCCCTCCAGGTCTTCGACCAGGCGTACCTGCTGTTCTACCGGGACGGTGGGGCGACGGTGCCCGACTCGGCCCTGTTCTACGGCGTCTACCTCTACCAACAGGCCTTCCAGCGGTTCAACTTCGGGCTCGCCGCGGCGATGGCCTGGCTCCTGTTCCTGATCATCCTCGTCATCACCGTGATCCAGATCAAGGTCGGCGACAAGCTCGTCTACTACGAAGGGGGCGACAAGAAGTGACCGCTCCCATGACTCCCCAGCAGTTGCCCGACAAGGCGACCACGCAGCTGGCGGCCTCCCGGGTCGACAACAACGAGTTGCAGGTGGTGGAACGGCTGACCCCGTTCCAGCGCAACCTGCGGCGCGTCGACCAGTGGGTCCGGTGGATCCTGATGATCGGGATCGCGCTGCTGTTCCTGTACCCGTTCGCCTGGCTCCTCGCGGCCTCGCTCAAGCCCCGCGGTGAGGTGTTCGACAACCGGCTGATCCCCAAGACGTTCGTCCCCGAGAACTACGTCGAGGTGTTCAACCAGTTGCCGCTGCTCAGCTGGATCTGGAACTCGATCTTCATCGCCCTGATGGCGGCCCTGCTGGTCACCATCTCCAGTTCGATGGTGGCGTTCGGTTTCGCGTACTTCCGGTTCCCGTTCCGCAACGTCCTGTTCAGCATCCTGCTGGGAACGATGATGCTCCCCGGCGCGGTCACCCTGATCCCGAACTACCTCATCTGGAAGTGGCTGGGCTGGCTCGGCACCACGGTTCCCCTGTGGGGCGCCACGCTGTTCGGCTCCGCCTTCTACATCTTCCTGATGCGCCAGTTCTACCTGTCGCTGCCGCGCGACCTCTTCGAGGCTGCGCGCGTGGACGGCTGTTCGTTCTGGGGGCTGTTCTGGCGAATCGCGTTCCCGCTCGCGCTGCCCAGCGCGATCATCGTGTTCATCTTCGAGTTCCAGGCGTCCTGGAACAACTTCATGGGCCCGCTGATCTACCTGAACTTCGGGTCCCCCGACGGCTACACCGTGCCGCTGGGCATCGCCTACGCCATGACGCTGTTCTCGCCCACGGCCGGCGGCCACGGCGACTACCAGTACGTCATGGTCGCCTCGCTCATCGTGACCCTGCCCATGTTGGTGATCTTCGCCTTCGGGCAGCGATACTTCATCGAGGGGATCGCGGCCGGCTCCGTCAAGGGCTGACTCGCACCGCACCGTGCCCCGGCGTCCACGGACGGCGGGGCACGTCGTGTCATTGCTGTGCGCGGATCGCGTCCTCGCACGCCAGCAGCAGGACCCCGACGCACCAGGCGTGCGACAGCGTCAGCACCGAGCCGGGGGCCTCGAAGCAGTTGGTCTGGTAGAAGCGTTCGGTGACCATGCCCCGCATGGCGTTGAAGTCGCCGTTCTCCCGCGCCACGAACTGACGGGCAGCAGCGAGCGCCTCGTCGGCCCGCTCGGCGTAGTAGGGGTCGCCCAGGGCGGTCGCGAGCTCGTGCAGTTCGGTGTGGCACACCAATCCGTAGGTGTGCAGGTGCTGGTTGCACGGGGAGGCCTGGTCCGCTCCCCGCGACGCGTAGCCGTAGGTGGCCAGGATCGTGTGTGGGGGGAACGTGACGTTCCAGGCGTACCGGAAGGTGAGCGTCCAGTCGGCGGCCCGCCGGGCCAGGTCCAGCCAGCGGTCCTCGCCGGTGGCCCGGTGGAGGGCGACGTACGCCATGACGGCTGCGTACCCGTCCTCGGAACTGGGAGCGAGGTCGATGTCCTCGGGGGCACCGTGCAGGAACTCGGCCTCGACGAGGTGGGCGTAGTGCTCCCCGGCGCGGCGCGCCGCCTCGACCAACGGCAGGTCGGCGAAGGCGGGCAGTGCTGCGGCCTCGCAGAAGGCGGCCACCCACATCAGGCCGGCGGCCCCGGCACGGTCGAGCACCGCTCCGGTCACCGCGTGGTGCAGGGTCCCCAGGTTGCCCGTCGTGTCCTGCACCCCGAGGCGGTGGACGAGGTTGCGACGCACCGCTGCTGCCCAGCCCGGGTGCTCCGCGGCCAGGTCCGGCAGGTCGCGCAGTGCCCTCGCCAGGAACGTGGTCGCCTCCCCGAGCGTGCGTGCGTGGAGGGCGTCCTTGGTGAAGGACCACGACTGGCGCCAGCCCGACGCCCGGTACCACACCCCCCAGAACGTGCCGCAGGGGGCAGGGTTGTCGCAGATGAAGTCGATGACGCGTTCCGCAGCGCGCAGCGCGTCGGGCACGGCGGCACGAGCCCCGTGTCGCGCCAGGGCGTAGGCCCACGGGACGCCGCTCACCCAGCCGACGTGCATGGCCTGGCGGTCCAGGGGTTCGCCGTCCCGCCCCGTGAGGGCGCGGTCGAAGGCGGCCGTTTCCAGCAGGACACCCGGGTCGGGGTCGTAGTGCCAGCGCAGGAGGCCGTGGGCCGTCAGGCGGGCCGTCGTCGCGAGGTCCTCCCAGGGCCTCAGGGGGGACGCGGGGGCCAGCCGCGCGTGCACCGCGCGCAGCAGCGTGCGGTGCGATCCCCGGTAGCCCGGGAGGGTGTGCCACCGCAGGCGCACGGTCGCTTCCTCCCCGGGAGCCAGCGTGTGCGTGGTGATGTCGGGGGGGTCGGGTGACCCCGAGCCGACGTAGGTGACAGGTCCCTCCCGATAGGGGAACGTGGCCCAGACCTCGGCCCCGTCGACCCCCAGGCCGAAGCCGAGCCCGGGCAGCCCCAGCGCGGTCGCGGTCGGCACCTCGAGGGCGATGCCGGCGTGGTCTCCCCAGGCGCAGACGACCGGGTAGGCACACCGGTCCAGACGGAACTCCCACCACGAGCTGACCAGGGCCGCATGGTCGGCGGGGGCGTCGCGCCCCGCCTCGAATCGGGGGTAGGGCCGCGCACACGCCTCGACCCGGTTCTCCCCGTAGAAGGCGCCCGGCACCAACCACCAGGGGTCGCCGGCGGGGACGCCCAGCCGCACCCGGACGCCGCCGCGGGCGGGTTCGCCGGTGCGGTTCGCCACCGTCAGGACGAGCTCGTCGTCGTCGACTGTGCAGGCCGCGTCCCAGGTGCCGAACACCTCGACGCGCGGCCCGCTCATGACGGGCGGGTCATCGTGAGCGGGCCCGGGGCGAACGCCGGGACGCCGTCGATCGTGGACGCCTCGAACCCGGCCTGCTCGGGGAGCGGACGCTCGATCAGGTCGACCTCGACGACGCGCCGGCGCCGGTTGCGGGGGACCAGGAAGGTGCGGATCTGGTACGGGGTGAAGGTGGCACTGATCCGACGCCCGACCAGTGGAAGGTCGATGGTCGCGTTCCCTGCCTCGCCCCGTGCCTCGACCGCCCGGATGACGAGGTCGTGGGCGCCGTCGGGGCCGGCGTCCTCGGCGCCCTTGATCGCCGTGACGTGCACCGGTCCGGTCGCCCCGGCCAGGGAGAGGCGCGCAGGGAGCACCCCGTCGTGGTAGCTCTCGAGCATGGCCCGCGGGCGGGCGCCCAGCTCGGCGGCGCGCTGCGTCAGGCGGGCGGTGCGCCAGTCGCCGGCGTGTGGCACGAGGAGGTAGGTGAACATCTGCGGGCCCTGGTCCTGGACGGGGTAGATGGCTCCCTCGTCCAAGAGCTTCGGGTCGTGCCAGGCGTACACCGCGGAACGCACGGCCGTGATGCCGATGCTCGGGGACGTCCCCGCCTCGGGGTGGCCCGCTGGTGCCGTGTCGTAACCGTGCTTGGCGTTGTTCACCACCGCCAGGCCCGCGCGGCGTCCGTCGCGCGTCCCGGAGAGGTCGACCCACATCTGCCCGGGTTCCTCGGCCGCGTCGACGGGCCGCGCCAGGGTGGCGTAGGGGATCTCGAAGGTTGCCTCGGGGTCCTCCAGCGCCACCGGGACGCGGAGCTTCAGCAGGTGAGCACGCTCCCTCCAGTCGATGTGGACCCGCACCTCGAGGGCGTCGGCGTCCAGGCCCAGGACGAACTCCTCCACCAGGGTGGAGCGCCCCCAGGCGCGTTCGACCCGGATGCTGGCGCGCACGGGGCCCCGCTCGTGCACCGCGATTCGGGTGACGGGCATGTCGTCGCCCGGCCACGCGTACGACACGACGCGGTGGCCCCACGTGTCGGTGGGGTCCTCGGCCAGTGAGACGTGCGGACCGCCGGCCCCGTCCAGGAGGTCGGTTCCGGTCGCCTTGTGGAGCAGGCCGGAGAGCCATCCGGTGGTCGGGTCGACCTCCACACGCAGGTGGTCGTTCTCGAGCACCCACTCCGACACCTGCAGGGTCGTGGCCGGCGGCTGGGCGACGGCGTGCACGTGGTACAGGGCGTACCCGAACGACGGCAGGTCGACCGGGAACAGCGTGGCGCCGCGGGAGCGGTCGTTCGTGGTGGACGTGGACTGCACCTGCTGGTGCGGGACGACCGAGCCGTCGGCGTCCGTGACATGCACCCCCAGTGGCTGCCCGCCGTAGTTGAGCTCGACGAGGGCCCGGACCGGCCAGGGGTGGTGGTTGAACACGACGACCGGCTGGACACCCTCGACGAACGGGATGTCGACCTGCCTGGCGACGGTGTTGTGGGCCCGCGTCCAGATGCGTTGGCTGATCGACACCGCCTCGCCGAGCGCGTCGCGGGAGTCGACGTAGGCCTCCTCGACGGCGCTGCCCGGCAGGATGTCATGGAACTGGTTGAACAACACCTGCTTCCACGCCAGTTCCAGCGGCTCGACCGGGTAGGCGAGGGCGGGATTCGATGCGCCGCCCAGCACGTCGGCGACGATGCCCCAGCGCTCGCCCTTCAGGGCGGCCCACTGGGCGCGGCGCCCCCACGCCTTGATGCCGGAGTGCGCGGAGTAGCAGCCTGCCGCGTGGTGCTGCAGGTCCTGGCGCCATACGGGCAGGGAGTCGGCGTCACCCCGGGCGAGGACCTCGTCGAAGTAGGCGCGGGGGGTGCTCATGACCAGCCTCCCGAAGCTGCCCATGCGGGCGTAGCGGTGGATGGAGTCGATGTTGGCCTTCGTGGGGCCGCCGCCGTGGTTGCCCACGCCGTAGAAGACCAGCAGGGGGTCGTAGTCGAGGGCCAGCTGCCCCAGGCCCTTCTCGATGGTCCCCGACAGGTCCCCGGGCGGGGCGCAGTACTCGTTGGGGATCCGCATCGCGAGCACCCGGGAGCCGTCAGGGGCCTCCCACCAGAAGGGCGTGCGCGGCAGCGCCCACTCCTCGTGCGGTCCCGGGCGCAGGAAGTTGTAGCAGTCCAGGCCGTGGCCGCGCAGGATCGCGGGCAGCATCACGTTGTGTCCGAAGGGGTCGACGTTCATGCCGACCGTCGTCGCCTCGCCGAAGTTCTCGATGAGGAACCGCTGGCCGTAGAGTCCTTGGCGCGCGAACGCCTCGCCCATGGGCATGTTGTTGTCGGGCTCCACCCACCAGCCGCCCACGTTCACCCAACGGCCCTCGGCGACGCGCCGCCGGATCCCCGCGAACAGGTCCGGGTCGGACTCCTTGATCCATGCCAACAGCACGACCTGGTCGCAGGTGAAGACGAAGTCGTCGTACTCCTCCATGCGGTGCAGTGCCGACCAGTAGGTGGCCCGGGCCTCCTGGTAGCCCTCCTGCCACGTCCACAACCAGACGGGATCGATGTGGGTGTTCCCGACCAGGTGCACCGTCGTGCCGGACGCCGCGACCGGTCGGTGCGTGAGGTCGAGCCCGGCGGGCTGGGGGCCCGAGGGAGCGTTGCCGATCGGGGCGCGGTGGGTGTGCAGTCCCGCGTCGCGGGACGGGTGGGGCTCACCGAGCAGCTCGGCGCGGGCAGGGTCGACGTCGCGCCGCCCCGGGTCGACGTTGCGGCCGATCTCCTCGGTCATGCCTCGGGCTCCTCTCCGGCCGCCCATGCGTCCACCTGTTCCGAGACCATGTGCAGCATCGTGGTGTGCATCTCCTGGATGCGGGCCGTCTTGGCGCTGGGCGCCACGAGGGCGTGGTCGGCGTGCTCCAGGGCCGGGCCACCGCCCGCACCGCCGAACAGGACGGTCGTGGCACCCGCCCCACGCGCGCACCGCAGGGCGGACACCACGTTGGGGCTCTTCCCCGAGGTGGTGAACGCGATGAACACCGACCCCGGCCGGGCCAACGCCTCCACCTGGCGGGAGAACACGTCGTCGTAGGAGTAGTCGTTGGCGGTGCACGTCATCACCGACGGGTCCGTGCTCAGGGTGAGACAAGGCAGGGGGCGACGGTCGCGCTTGTAGTGCCCGATGAGCTCCCCGGACAGGTGCTGGGCGTCGGCGGCACTGCCGCCGTTGCCGAAGGTGTAGACGAAGCCGCCGGCCTCGAAGGTCGTGATCAAGAGGTCGGCGACCTCGGCCACCCGGGGCAGCAGGGAGCGCAACCCCTCGGCGGTCGCGACGTGGTCGTCGACGATGGCGTGCAGCCAGGCCGGCTGGTCGGCGGACATGGGTTCCTCTCGTGGGGGGTCAGGGCAGGAGTGCGGTGGGGGTGTGGTCGAGGAGGGGGGTCTCGCCGGCGCGCTCGACGCCGATCGCGCCGGCGCCGACGATGCCGGCCAGGTCGGGCCGGTCGGCCAGGACGATGGTGCAGGCTCCGGCCGCCGGGCCCATCGCCTGCTCGCGGACGATCCGGCGGACGGGGTCGAGCAACTGGTCGCCGGCGTTGGTCACGCCGCCGCCGAGGACGATGAGTTCCGGCTCGAACACGTTGGTGAGGTCGGTGAGGCCCTGGCCGAGCAGGGCGGTCGTCTCGTCCCACACCTCTGTGGCCACGGCGTCGCCGGCCAGGGCGGCTCGACTCACGTCCGCTCCGCTGATCGCGGGGAGACCGGCCAGTGCACTGGGTCGTCCGGCCGCGACGAGCTCGGCCGCCCTGGCCCCGATGTTGGTGCCGGAGCAGTAGGCCTCGAGGCAGCCGCGGCGTCCGCACGAGATGCAGTACCGGCCCCCGGGGCGCACCATGATGTGACCCAGTTCGCCGCCGTTGCCCGCAGCCCCCCGGTGGAGGCGCCCGTCGATCACGGAGCCCCCGCCCACCCCGGTCGACAAGGTGAGGTACAGCATCGTGGACGCCCCACGGCCGGCGCCGAAGCGCCACTGGCCCAGGGCGGCCGCCGTGGCGTCGTTCTCCAGGGCGAACGGGACGCCGAACTCCTCGGTGGCCAGGGGGCCGATCTCGACGTGGTCCCACCCCGGGAGGTGGGGAGGTGCGAGCAGGATCCCGCGGGCGGCGTCCAGGGGGCCGCCGCACGAGATCCCCACGACGGCGACCTCCTCCGCCCCAACCCCCGCCAGGGCCAGTGAACGGCGCCCCATCGCGAAGACCCGGGCCACGATGACGGAGGGCCCCTCCTCGCGGCGGGTCGGTTCGACCAGGAGGCCCGAGACGGTGCCGTCGAGGCCGAAGGCCGCGGTGGCCAGCTTCGTCCCCCCGATGTCCAGAGCGAGGATCATCCGACACCCCTGTCGGTCAGCTCCACGCCGGTGCCGGTGCGGAGGAGGTGGATGTCGTGGCCCCGGGCCGGGTCCACGTCGAGGTGCTGGTCCCCCCAGGAGATCCGGAGGGAACCGGGGTCGCCGAGCGGGTGCAGCGTCATGCGGACGGAGCCGGCCTCGAAGTCCGGCCTGATGTCCACGAGGGCGGCGTCCGGGGGGTCGAGCGCGAGCTCGGGGCCGGGGTCGTGCACGTGGCCGCCGTACTGGCGGACGACGAGGGGTCGCGCGGAGTCGTCGCCGGCGCGCCGGACGGAGGCGTGGGTGACCTCACCGGGGAGGAGCCGGTAGCGGAACCGGTGGTACCCGCCCTGGTGGGCGCGGAAGTTCGTGCCGTACCAGTTGTTCATGATCCAGCTGGTGACCAGGCCGGAGCTGGGGTGGGGCCGCGTGTCGTCGAGCCAGTGGTCGGTGTGCACGCCCCCGAGTTGCACCAGGGGGGCGTCCGGGGTGGTGAGCACGACGCCACGGGTGGCGCCACGCGGGCGCACGCCGAGCGCGTGCTGCACGGAGTACCAGGCGTGGCAGCTGCTCGGCAGCTGCTCGACGCCGGCGATGAAGGCGGCGCCCTCGGTCTCGAGGACGAACTCGGGCACCCCTTCGACGGCGAACGGGAACGCGACGTGCAGGCTCTCGACGAGCGGGACCTCGGGCTTGTCGACCTCCACGTCGAGGTCGAGGGCCGGGTCCTCGTCGTACGAGGTCAGCGTGCAGGTCACCCGCACGGCGAGGGGGAGTGCTGCTCGCTGGGCCGGGGTGCCCGATACCAGGGTGGCGTCCTGCGTCCAGCGGAGCGCGACCTGTCCGGGCCGGCGCAGGACGGTCCCGCCGGACGCTGTGGCCGTGACGACGGTGCGACTCGGTCGCGCGGCGCTGCCCGGGCCCATGGAGTCGGCGAGTCGACGCAGGGTTGCCCCCGGGTCCTCGGCGAGCGAGGCGGCCGCGGGTGCGCCCACGAGGTCGGGATCGCCGCCGTCGAGGCGCTCCTGCAGGAGCGCGCCTAGTCCATGGGGGCCATTGTCGAGCAGGTCGGTGCCCGTCGCCCGGTCGATGATGGACACCACGCCGCCGCGGGTGGGGTCGAGCCGAACCGTGTAGAAGCCGGTCTCCACCGTGTCGCCGTCCCGAACCTCGGGGTCGGACCGGTCGACCGTGAACGTCGTCTGGCCGAAGCCGGGCACGGTGACCCGGTGCAAGGACTCTCGCAGGCCGTTGTCGACCCTGAGGCGTACCGCCTCGGTGCGCTCGCGCGGCGTGGGGTTCAGGACGACCACGCGGTCACCGCGGGCGACGGTCGTGTCCGATCCCTTGCCCACCGGATGGTGCGCGGGTCCGGCGGCCGCGTCCCGGCGGTCGGCCACGGCGCGGAAGAACCCTTCCGTGGCGAGGCTGCGGGCCAGTTCCCAGCCGCGCCACACCCACGATGCCTTGGCGTTGGCCTGGTGGGCAGCGTTGAAGCCCCGGACGTTCTCGTGGGTGTCCCAGGACCCCCAGGTGTGCTCGGCGGCGAGCAGTGCGGCCGCCTCCGCCTCCCGGACGCCCTCGGCGAGCTCGTCGGGGGAGCGGTGGCGGACGGGTCCCCGGTTGAACCCGAGCACGGTCCCGAGGTCGGTCGCTCCCGGTCCGCGCAGCAGGGCGAGGGAGTGCGTCCAACGGGCCGCCGCAAGGTGGGTCAGCGACTCGCGGTAGACGGCGACCTCGCGCGCGGTGGACCCGTGGCCGTGGGCCCACCAGTCGGACCACTCCCCGCGCAGGACCGGCAACTCGGCGGCCGCGGGCGACTCGACGAGCCGGTCCACCGCCTCGTCGACGGTGACGGTGCGCAGGGGCTGGTCGGGGTGGCGCTGGTTCCACGCGCGAGCCACCGCCAGGTAGTCGAGATCGGGCCAACGGTTGTCGTTGGCCGCGTGGACGACCGCGACGTCGAAGGGCCACTGGGGTGCGGCCGAGAGTTCGGTCACGAAGCGCTCGATCTCGGCGACGGCCTCGTCGACGAGCCCATCCAGGAGGCCCCAGGGCTCGCCGTAGCCGTAGTGGGTCGACAAGAAGGTGAAGACGCGGCCGCCGTCCGGGCCCTCCCACCAGAACGCCGCGGGCTGGGGGAGGGGTGGGTGCCCGTGGTCGGGGTTCAGCGCCATCACCAGCCGGTCCACCCCATGACGGCGCATCGCGACGTTCGCCCCCCAGCTGAGGCCGTTGACGTCCCCGTGCTGCTGGGTACGGATCGGGATCCCGGCGTCGCGCAGGGTACCGAGGGCGAGGTAGGCCGCATCCTGCTCGGGCGTCGCCAGGAGCTGGGTGAAGTTCAGGTGGCCCGCCGTCACGCACGCGCGGCCCGCGGCCACGGTGGCCGTGAGGCGCGCGAGGCCCTCGTCGCCGTGCTTCCGGACGAACTCGAGCACCGGGCGAGCCACCTCGAAGGTCCACCGGAAGGCCTCCGGTCCGGCGTCGGGCGTGGCCTCGATCAGGTCGAGCACGTGCCCGACGATGTCCACGTGGGCGGTGTCCATGAGTCGGGGTGAGTTGGTGTAGCCCACGTCGTGGTGGGTGTGGCTGACCAGCAGGACCTCCCGGATCGCCACAGGCTCCGGTGCACGATATGGAATCGATCCCACATGGTCATGGAACCCCATCTGGTGGGCGCTGTCAATGCTCCCGCGCGCGCTGCGCGCGGTCGGGATCAGGCCCGGCGGGGGGAGGGTCCGGTCGAGCCCCGCACCACGAGGTCGACCGGGAGCGTGACCTGCTCGACCGGCAGGTCGGGGTCGTCGATCCGGCCCAGGAGCCGGCTCACCGCCGTCGACCCGATCTGCGCGGCGTCCTGTCGCACGGTGGTGACCTGGGGGGTGACCATCGACATCCAGGGGGCGTCGTCGAAGGCGACCAGGGAGATGTCCTCGGGGAGGGAGAGTCCGGCGTCCCGGATCGCGTGCCACACGCCGCGGGCGATCAGGTTGTTGGCGGTGAACACGGCTGTGGGCGGATCGGCCAACGCCAGCATCCCGGCCATCGACTCCCGCGCGGCCACGTCGTTCCAGCCGGCCGTGACCAGCAGGGCGGGGTCGGGCTCCAGCCCGGCGTCGGCGTGGGCCTGGAGGTAGCCGTCCCGACGCAGCCGTCCGGTGGTCCACTCCGTCTCGTCCGTGAGGAGGGCGATCCGGGTGTGCCCGAGGTCGATCAGGTGCCGGGTGGCCAGGCGCGCGCCCTCGGCGTTCTCGACGACGACCGTGTCCACGTCGGCGATGCCGCGGTCGATCTCCACCGCCGGGGTGCCGAGCCGACGGGCCAGTTCGGCCGGCTGGTCGGTGACCGGCGTCACGATCAACCCGGCGACGCGCTGGGCCAGCATGTTGCGAGCGGCGTCCATCTCGAGGGCGTGTTCGCCGTGGGTGTCGGCCAGCATGATCTGGTAGCCGTGGGCCCGGGCGGCCGCGGACGCCCCGGACGCGAGCTCCGCGTAGAACGGGTTGGCCAGGTCCGAGACCAGCAGACCGATGATCGAGGTGGACTGTTGCTTGAGCCCGCGCGCCAGCGCATCGGGGACGTAGCCCAGTTGGTCGGCGGCCGCGCGGACCCGGGCCATCAGTTCGGGGGACGTGTAGCCGCGGCCCGTCAGCGCCCGCGAGGTCGAGGTGCGCGACGCGCCGGCGGCCCGCGCGACATCGGTGATCGTCGCGCGCCTGCCGGTTCGTCCCTCGGTGCTCATCAGCGGCAGTCTAGGGCAGGGAGCCCGCCGTACCCACGGTCACGATGGCCTCGGCGTGCTGGCCCAGGGTCAGCGCACCGATGGTCACGTCGAGGGCGACGACCCACGGCGTCCTGCGCTCGGCACTGCTGGGGACGCGCACCGAGACCTCGGCGGTGGCGTCCGCCCGGGCCGGGATGACCAGCCGTACGGGCTCGGGCGCGTCCCAGTCCGTCGGGACGACCAGCTGCAGTTCGGCCGCAGCCTCCTCCTGCAGCGGGTTGCGCACCTCCACCCGCCACGTGAGGTGTTCCCCCGCGTGGGCTTCCCGCGCGTACGGGACGAGGCGGGCGAGGACGCCGTCCGCGGGCAGGTCCAGCTCGTTCAGGGGGAGCAGCAGGCGGTGGTGGTCGACGATCCGGTCGCCGAGGTCGGTCATGGCATCGAGGAACGCCTCACCCCCGGCGCGCGGGTTCCAGTGGCCGGTGATGAACAGGCCCGGGGCGACCCGCCGGTACAGCGCCGCCGATGCCCGGTAGTCGGCGTACGCGAAGCGGTTGCGGTACTGGTAGTTGCCCAGGTGCCGCGCCCCGGGGGCCAGCCCACCCTGACCGTCCTGCTGGTCACCGGTGGCCAGCACGCGCACGCCGTCGACCTCGAACTCGAAGGCGCCCGCGAACAGGGTGTGGCCGGGCAGGGGGTGCGTGGTGATCGTGTACTCGTGCCAGGCGACCGGCTCGTCGAAACGGAGGACGCGGTCGACGGGGATGGGCTCGAACCACTGGCAGGGCAGGTCGTACTGCATCGGCTGGGCCATGACCGGGGCCACGTTCTCCGGCGCCCACACCTGGGCGCCGGTGACGTCGCGCAGGAGGTTCATCCCGGCCACGTGGTCGTCGTGGTAGTGGGTGGCCAGCGCGGCCGCGACCCGGGTCACGCCGTGGTGGCGTGCGAGGGCGGGCAGCGAGGCGAGCAGGGGGCGCTGCGAGTGGCGTGGTCCGCCGAGCTGCGTCCAGGTCGTCATGTCGTAGCCGTAGTCGATGAGCAACGCCTCGCCGGTCTCGCTGAGGAGCACCCAGGACCGCGATTCCGAGCTGGTGTTCATCAGCAGGTGGTCGGTCACGCGGACGAAGGGGTCCTGCAGCCGGGCACGGATGTTGGTGGTCCCCTGGGGGCGGCGTCCGTCCAGGTAGGCCTGCAGGTTGTCGCCCAGGCTGGACAACGCGGCCTCGGCGTCCGGCATGGGCTCACCGTGGCTCGGCAGGAGCAGGGCCAAGGGGCCCGGGGCGTGGTGCAGCAGGGTCTCGGCGCTGACGTAGGTCATCTGCGGGCCCTCGTTGCCGGTGTAGCTCCACTGGGTCGCGGCCAGCGACCAGACCTTGCCGGGGGAGTGGATGAGGTCACCGGTGCACGCCACGGTGACGCCCCCGTGCCGGACCAGGTAGGAGACGCTGCCCGGGGTGTGGCCGGGCGTCGGCCACGTGGTGACCTCGATCCCCCCGTAGGTGGTCGTCCGGTACTCCTCGACGGTGCCGGTGACGGCGACGGGTTCCAGCAGGGAGAAGCGATCGGTGAGCAGCACGTAGTCGTTCCGCACCCGCCGAGCGGCCCAGAAGCGGTCGACCTCTGAGAACAGTTCCTGTTCCACCGGAGGCACCCAGATCTCGATGCCGGCCGCCTCCGCCCGGGGCAGCCCCTGGGCCTGGTCGCGGTGGTGGTGCGTCATCAGGACGTGGGTGATCCGGCCCACGCCCAGGGCCGGGAGGTGGTCGAGCACGGCCCCGGAGCCGAAGTCCACGCACACGGCGTCCGACCCCGGCGGCCCGGGGCGGAAGACGTAGACGTGGCACGTGTCGGCGACGCGGAAGAGGCCGGGCCGGAGCTCGGTGATCACGACAGCTCCCACCCGATCGGCGCAGGCGGGGGGAAGGTGCTGGACACGGGCACGCGGACACCATCCCGCGCGGCCCGCTGCACCGCCAGCACCGCGTCCACGACGTGGGCGCCCAACTCGCCGGAGCACCGGTGCGGCCGACCCTCCGCGATGGCGCGCGCGAGGTCGACCAGCCCCAGCGCGAAGTCGACGTCCTTGAGCCGGTCGGCCGGGGTCGTGTCCCCCTCGGGGTCGATCAGGTCGACGTCCTCGCGCTGCCCCCCGCGTGGATGCCGCCACAGCGCGCACCGTGGCGCGATCCAGGACTTGAGGAAGAGCGACCCCTCGTCGCCGTGGAACTCGATGCCCTCGCCGACGGTGGTCACCGCGTCGACGTAGAAGCTGCACTCCAGCCGGGTGAGCGTGCCATCCGCGTGCCGCAACACGGCTGTGACGTGGTCGTCGGCGCGGACCGGGAACCGGGTGCCGTCCTTCGCCCGCCGTTCGGGCAGGACCGTGTCGCCGATCGCCCGCACCTCCACCACCGGCCCGAACTGGGCGGCCAGTTGGGCGATGGGGTAGACCGCGACGTCGAACACCGGACCCACCTCGTAGAAGGAGGAGGGCGCCGGGTGCCAGGCCTCGATGCGGCCGTGGTCGACGTTGGCGTAGACGACGCGGGTGCGGCCGATGCGCCCCCGGGCCACCTCGTGCCAGGCGGTCTGCATGGCCGGCCCGAGCCACAGGCTCGGCGCCGCGGCGAGCCGGACGCCGTGGGCAAGTGCGACGTCGAGGAGGTCGGCGGCGTCCGCGGAGGTCAGGGCGAGCGGCTTCTCGGAGAACACGTGCTTCCCGGCCTGCAGCGCTGCCCGGCTGACGGGGTGGTGGACGGCGTGGCTCGTGAGGTTGAGCACGACGTCCACGCCCGGGTCGGCGAGCAGGGTCGGGAGGTCGGGGTGGGCGGTGCCGCCGTGTTCGGCCACGAAGGCCGCCAGGGCCTGCGGTGCGACGTCGGTCGCCGCCACGAGCTGCAGTTCTGGGTGGTGGGCGATGCTCCGGGCGTAGGGGGCGGCGATGTTGCCACATCCGACGACGCCGACGCCGAGCGGCCTCACCGTGCTGCCCACCACGCGAGGACGCGGTCACGGGACAGTTCCACCTCGGGGCGTGGGTCGTAGCCGTCGGCCTCGTGCTCGATGCTCACGGCGCCGGTGTACCCGATGTCGTCGAGGGCGGCCAGGGTGTCGTCCAGGCCGAGGACTCCGTCGCCGAGGGCGCACGTCTGGTGGGCTCCGACGGCCCGTACGTCCTTGAGGTGGACGTAGGCGACGGCGTCGCCGAGTTCACGGATGGCCCGGCCTGCCGGCATGCCCTGCGTCTCGAACCAGCCCGTGTCGACGCAGACCCCCGTGTGCGGCGTGACCTCACCGACCTTGGCGAGGATCGTGGCAGCGTCGGGCTCGGGGTGGTTCTCCCAGGCGAAGACCTGGTCGTACTGCTCCAGCAGGCGCACGGCGGCTGGACGGTCGCGGTGGTAGACCGCCGAGTACCCCCCGAGGATGCGCACGCCGAGGCGGGCCATGGAGGCGCAGATGAGTTCCATCTGTGCGGTGTCCTCCCCATAGGGTCCGCCGGCGTAGCTGGCGATGGTCAGGCCGTGCCGTGCCACCGAGTCCTGGATGGCGGCCAGGTGGGTCGGGGTCGCCCAGGTGGCCATGTACTGGGCGCCCCACAGGTCGACGTGGGTGAAGCCGCGTGCCGCCACGTCGGCGAAGAACTCCTCGTAGCGTGCGGCGCACGTCTCCTCGGGCTCGAACCACGCCCGTGTGGTGCGATCGCCACGGCCCCAGTCCTCCACGGTGGCGGTGAAGCCGGTCTGCTGGCCGTACAGGTTGGCCCCCATGAACGAGAGCGGACGGTTCACGACTCCTCCATCGGTCGGTGTGGCATCGATACCACCACGCTAGGCCCTGGACCCCCTCCGGGGCTAGGGTCGGCCCCTCAGCACGCCAGCACCTGCCCGTCCCGGTGGAGCGCCTCCTGCAGCACCGCCACGTCGACGGCGTGCACCAACCCGTGGTGCCGGGTGGCGAGCGCCGCGGCCAAGCCCGCTGCGTGGCCGAGCATCTGGTACTGCGGCTCCATCCGGACGCTCGCGAAGGCGACCGCCGAGCTCGACACGCACACCGGGACCAGCAGGTTGGCGCACTCCTCGCGGCGGGGCAGCAGGGCCCGGTAGGGGATGGGATAGGGCGGGACTGCCACGGAGAGGTAGCCCTCGGTGACCGCGTGGGCCACCGGGTCGGGATGCTCCCAGGCCCAGCGCCAGGTGCGCTGCACCTCGCGGATGTCGATGTGGTAGCTACCCAGGGCGACGGTGTCCGGCCATCTGGTCGGGGCCTGCAGGTCGGCCTGCGTCAGCACCACCTCGCCCTGCAGGCGTCGGGCCTCCCGCACGTACAGCTGGTGGGGCCAGTGGTCGCTGTCGGTGAACTCGTCGGGGCACAGGCCCCACGTGCCGAACTCCTCGCGGACGGCGCGCGGCACGGTGGGGTCCGTGGCGAGGAACCAGCAGAAGTCCTGCGCGTGGTGCAGGTGGCGCAGCCGGATCGCCTCGCGGCCCACGGCGTCCGCCTCGGGGTAGGCCCACGCCGAACCATCGTGCAGGGACAACGAGAAGGGCCCCAGGGAGTTGCCGTCCGCGCGGCCGCGGGGGAGGTTCGGGGTGAGCCCGAGCCACCACCCGGCGGTGTGCTCGAAGCCGGTCCGCGCGTAGTGGGCGATCAGGCGCCGGGCGAGCTCGAAGCGCTCACCGTCGTAGCCCGGCCGGGGGGCGAACGGGATCCGATCCGGCTCCTGGGTCAGGCACACCCGGTAGCCGTAGCTCATGACGCCGCCGTCGCCGGCGCCCACCGGGGCGAGCGGCGCGTCGCGAATGCCGGGCAGCACCGGCCCGGCGCGGTGGCCGGTGGGGTCGTCGACGAAGGGCGAGATCCCGAACGGGAGGTTGTGGCGCCCGGGCAGGAGTTCCTGGCGGCCGGCGAGGGACTCGCCGTGGAGGGCGACGTCCTCGCGCCCGACCGCGTAGGTGCAGCCGGCCCGCGCGAGCAGGTCGCCCTCGTAGGAGGCGTCGATCCACACCCCGGCCCGCACGGTCCCGCCGCCTCCGAACGCCGTGGGTGCCGCCCCGGTGCCGGTCAGGCCGTCGGCCGGCACGACCGACACGGCCTCGATCCGTCCCGCGCGGGTCGTGACCCCATCCAGCCGGACGCCCAGGCGCACGTCGACGCCGGCGTCGGCGAGCCACCGGTCCAGGATGGCCTCGGCGACGTGGGGCTCGGGGCCGGCGTACCGCCCGACCGGCACCCCGTAGTGCGCGGCCACCTCGGCGCGGAACCGCGCGGCGTACCCGCCCACGACCCGCTCGTCGCCCAGGTCGGTCCAGCCCAGCCCGCCCGAGGTCATGCCCCCGACGTGCCCGCCGGCCTCCAGCAGCACCACCGAGCACCCCCGGGACGCCGCGGCGACCGCCGCGCACACCCCGGCCGCAGTGGCCGCCCAGACCGCGACGTCGGCGTCCGTCACCGCTCCTCCCGGTACCGCTCCCACGTCTGGGCGACGAACGCCAGGTCGTCGGGCGTGATCGCCTCGCCCGAGTTGTCGATGCGGTCCACGTAGTACAGCGCCGGGACGCCGAGGCGCCACTGCTTGTCGGCGTACGCCAGCCACTCGGCCCGGTTGGGCATGGGCCACTGGTCGGTGTCGATGGGCTTGCCCGGCAGGACGGCTGCTGCCACCTTCGCCCGGAACCGGAGCTGGTGGGCCACCGGCACCTCGCCAAGCGCGGTGTCGTAGCGCAGCACGTCGTTGAGGCGCACCATGTCGGTGGTGTCGGCGAAGGCCGGGTGGACCGTGTGGTTGATCACCAGGGCGTCCGGCTTGGCGGCCTTGGCCGCGGCGTACACCCCCGCCATGAGGCGGTGGAGCCCGGCGATGCCCCACGGCCCGCGGCCACGCAGGCTCGCCCCGGTCGGGAGGCGCTGGGTGAAGTCCACCTTGAACCCGTCTGCGTCCAGGCCGTCGGGGCCGAGCAGCCAGCCGATCCGGTCGCGGAGGCGCTCCTGGTAGGCGGGGCTGCCGGGGTCGGCGGCGATCGGGGTGCCGAGGGCGTCCACGATGCACTCCTCGGGCGGCAGGCCCTGGGGGTCCCATGCCTTGAACCACAGCAGCACGCGGCGTCCGGCCCCGTGCTGGCGCGCGATCCAGGCCTTGAGGTCGGGCCACTTGGCCGGGTCGGGATCGTTGTCGCCGTAGTGCAACTGCCACTTGTCGTCGAGCACCACCGTGCCCGGGTTCACGCCGTGGTCGGCGAGGTGGGCCAGCCACCGGTCGTAGTTCTCCTGGGTGGCCAACCCGGCGGCCGTGAAGACGGTGGCGCCGCCCACCATGCCGGCGTCGTCGAGGGGGGCCTCCCGCAATCGGGCGGCCGCCAGCGCACACTGGGCGCCCCAGCCGCAGAAGATCGGCTCGAGCCACCAGGCCGGCGACTCGTCCGGTGCCTGCGCCGGCGGGGGCGGGGTGACGGCCTCCGCGTACTCGGCCAGCGCCGTCCAGGCCGACGCCGTGGGCCGCAGCACCAGGGTGGGCGACGTCCAGGCGCCGTCGACCACCGTGTGCGCCTCGTAGTCGAGCGTGAACCGGAACCCACCGTCCAGCGGTGAGTACCCGACCTGGGTGAAGGTCATCTCGTCGATGGGGCAGTCCACCCAGGCCGCGAGCCAGGCGCCCTTCGGCGGCTTGGTGGCCCGGGTGGCGGCCTCGCGCCCGAACGCGAAGCACAGCGGCGGAGGGGAGAAGATGCCGTTGAGGCGTCCGGCCTCGGCGTCGCCGACCGCACTGAGCACCGCCGCGGCCGCGGCAGGGCGGGCCACGGCGATCGGCTCGGTGGGCGTGGGGACGAACACCGAGGCGAAGCCGGTCGATGAGCGGAACGTGCCCGCCGCGCCCGTGGGCAGGATCGCGCGCCCGCCCAACAACGACACCTCCGTGAGCCAGCCGTCGCCCGCCACCTCGAGGCGGACGGCGACCCGGTCGGGGTGGCACTCCAGCACGACGGCCTTGCGCGCCCAGGCGGCGGAGGGCTGCGTGACGACCACCCGGCTGACCCCGTCCTCCTCGACCACCTCGGTGGTGACGCCGGGCAGCGTCTCGTCGCGGGCGTCGACCCGGTCGGCGGTGCCGACCAGGCTGAGCACGCTCCAGACCCGCCCGTCGGGGTCGCTGAGCGTCGCGCGGGGTCGCTCGGTGGACACCTCGAGCGTGTACGCGGGTCGGGTGATGATCACGGCGCCTCCTGCAGGACGGTGTCGGTGGCGGGGTGGAACGTCTCCAGACCCAGTGGGCCGCGCTCGGCTCCGGCGGTCCAGCGGACGCCCCACGCCCGGGACTCCCCGGGCAGCAGGACGCGGTTGTCGGAGGAGACCACGGGCCAGCCGCGGGAGCCGACCGGGCGCGCGTCGACCAGGCGCGGGTTGACCACGATCGCCTGGCCGGTGTTGGTGACCCGGATGCCGCCCTGCGTCGCCTCGACGGCCACGGCCGGCGCGAGGTCGAGCAGGGCCGACCAGTCGGCGTCCCGGCTCGCCAGCACGCGTTCGTCGTCGAGGACGGTCCCGTCGGCGTCCCGCCAGACCGCGCGCCAGACCAGCGGGCCGGTGCCGGGCCCGTCGAGGTCCAGCGACCCGACCGCGACCGGGCGCCCGACCTCGTCGGCCACCGGGAGCGTGCGGCGGGCGAGCTCCCGACCCGCGCCGTCGAGCGCGGTGAGCTCGACCGTGGACCCGCCGGGGACGGGGTCGCGGAAGGCCCACAGCCACGCCTCGACCACCGGACGCCCCACCGCCCACACGCTGGAGTCGGTGCGCAGCGTGACCCGGGTGTCCGCGAACGCGCGCACCATCGCGTCGTAGACCGGCTTGGGGTCGCCGTACCAGTCGACCGCGAACGTGCCCCACGCGTTGGGCACGGGCTCGTTGAGCTGCCACGGCAGCACCAGCGACATGCGGGGCGCGCGGCGGCGGTCCGCCTCGACCGCGTACTGCAACCCCGTGGCCTGCAGCAGCTGCGAGGCCCGGCGGAGGGGCTCGAGCGTGTCGAGGCGGCCGCCGAACGCGTCCTGCACGAGCGGCGCGTTGATCCACCACACGCCCGTGTGGCGGTAGACCGGGTTGGTGCGGTCGGCGGGCCAGCGCTGGGGCTCGGGGACGAGCGCCTCCAGCGAGCGCCGGTTGGTCATGCCCTCCACGCCGAACTCGGTGTGTGCCAGCGACTGGCCCCGGTTGTACAGGGTGTGGTGCGCGGTGAGGCCCTGGTGCTCCCAGGGCCCGTGCACGTCGTGCTGCCGGGCGAACTGCTCGTCGGTGAAGGCCAGTGTGTTGCCGAACAGCGGCCCGGTGGGGGAGGTGGCGAACCAGGGGCGTCCGGGGTCCAGGTCCGCCACGACGGCGGCCAGGGCCATCAGGGCGGGCGAGTCCTGGGTGGCCAGCGGGTGCTCGTCGGAGCCCAGTTCGTTGCCGCCGGCCCACGCGGCCAGGCTGGGGTGGTGCACCAGCGTCGGGACGATGCGCGTCGCCTCGTCGCGCAGGTGCTGCACGAAGGCCGGGTCCTCGCTGGGCACGCTGCGCGGGCCCGACGAGCTCTGCGTGAACTCCTGCCACACGAGCAGGCCGCGCGCGTCGCACGCCTCGTAGAAGTGCTCGGACTCGACCAACCCGCCGCCCCACACCCGCACCAGCCGGCCGTTGGCGGCGACGACGAGGTCGAGCAGGCGCTCGACCTTGGCCGGGTCGACCTCGCCGTACTGGGCGTCCGCGGGCACCCAGTTCCAGCCGGTGCCGGGCAGGGCGGCGTCGTTGACGACGAAGGTGTAGCCCAGGGCATCCGCGGGTGCGCCGGGGGTGGGGTCGACCCGGAGGTCGCGGAAGGCCGTGGTGAGCACCCGGGTGTCGGACGCCGCCCCGGCCCGAGCGGTCACCGTGACCGTGTAGCGGGATTGGGGACCCAGGCCGTGGGGCCACCAGCGGTCCGGGTCACCCACGGTGGCGGTGAGGTCCTCGCCAGGGGCACCGGAGGCAGTGGCGACCACGAAGTCGTCCGCATCGGTGACCGTCACGTCAAGGGCGGCGGCCCCGCTCGTCGCCGTCCGGACGTGCACCTGGCCCTGGGTGCCGTCGAGCTCGGGCCGGACCGTGACCGACTCGAGCTGCACAGCGCCCAGGACGACGCGCGCGGACCGCCAGACCCCCTGGTGGACCATGCGGGGGCAGAAGTCCCAGCCGAATCCCATGCGCGGGATCGCCCGGGTGACCGCGTCGGTGAACCCGACCTGGGGCTCGGTGGCGAAGGCGGGCTCGAGGGTGATCGTGAGCCAGTGGGCCCCCGCTCCGGCGAGGTCGTCGGGCACGCGGAGCCGGTGGCGGTGGTACAACCCCTCCACCCGGCCCAGCGGGCGGCCGTCCCAGCGCACGTCGGCGGCCGGGTCGACCCCGTCGAGCTCCACCGTGGCGAACTCGCCCGGGGCCAGCTCGGGCAGGTGGACCGGCCTGCGGTAGATCCAGTACCGCTCCTTGGTCCACTCGGCGGCCAGCGAGTTCCGCGCGTGGTACGGGTCGGCGAGGTCCCCGTGCCGGGTGAGGTCGCCGATGACGGATCCCGGGACCCGGGCGGGCATCCAGCCGCGGGTGGCCTGCGCGGCCGCCACGGCGTCCGCGACGGAGTTGCCCGCCTCGGGCGGGGCGTCGCTGACGTACCAGAGCCACGTCTGGCCGAGTGCTTCGCGGAACGCCCAGTCGTGACCGTCCAGGTCGATGACCCGGGTCACGACACGGCTTCGACGAGGGCGTCCACGGCGGACACCGGTGAACTGAGCACGCGGCCGCCGCGGTCGTCGCCGCCCAGCGCGTTCGCCATCGTCGCCTGCGCGAGCACCACGACGGCACCCTCGGCGAGGGCGGCGTCCACGGCCTCGGTGATGAGGCGGTCGAACGTGGCGGTGTCGCCGGCCCGGCGGGCCTCGATCGCGCCGGGCACGACGCGTCCGGCCACCGCGACGCCCTCCGATGCCTCCTCGGCGAGCAGGCGCGTGGTCGGGTCGAGCGTGGACGCGAGCGTGGCCAGCGCGACGAGCCGTCCGCCGCCGGCCGCCGCCAGCCAGCCCGCCCGCCGGGCCATGGGCCGGTCGACGCGCAGCACGGGGACGCGGGCGTCCAGGGCAGCCCGGTCGGCGACCTCCCCGATCGAGGAGCAGGTGACCAGGATCGCGGTGGCCCCGCGCGCCGTGAGGTGCTCGACGTGGGCGGCGAGGTGCTCGTCGTGGCGCCCGTCGACACCGTGCCGGATGGCCTCGTCGAGCAGCCAGGCATCGACGACGTGGAGGAGGTCGGCCCCGGGCAGGCGCTCGTGGACGAGCGCGTCGAACCGCTGCGGGTTGTCGGGGGTGGTGTGGACGAGGCCGAGGATCACTTGTCCCTCCACGGGGTGGCGTGGGCGTCGACGACGGCAGCGAGGGCCTCGAGGCGGGGCACGGAGACCCGGGCCAGGTCGCCCGCGAGGTCGCGGGAGCCGACGAGGTCGGACCAGATCGCCCGGCCGGCCAGGAAGCCGGACGCCCCCGCCCGGCACGCCTGCTCGACCGCCCCCAGGTAGTCGTCGCGGGCCACACCCTGGCTGAGGACGACCCACGGCCCGGTGATCGCCCCGTCCAGGCGCGCGCAGGCCTCGGCCAACTGGGGCCCGGGGCGTCCGGCGCGGGGAACCTGCACCTTGTACAGGCTCTGGCCGACGGCGGACAGCTCGCGCGCCGCCTCGACGATGGCCTCGTCGACGTCCCACGTCCCGGCCTCCACCTCGGCGGGGGTGGAGTCGACCACAGGCTCCAGGACGCTGAGCATGCCCAACTCCGCGCAGCGCTCGACGAACGCGCGCGACATCTCGACGCGTGCGGAGCGGCGGGCGTCCCGCTTCCACTTCACCAGCAGCTTCAGGGCGACCACGCCGGCCAGGTCGTAGCCGTCGTCCAGCACCGTGGCGTCCAGGTTGGTGTCGGTGACCGGTCCGAGAGGTTCCTGGACGAGGGCGTCGGCGGCGACGATCAGGCCGCTGCCGGGTGCCACCAGGCCTTCGTCCCGGACCTCGGGGTACCCGAAGTCGCGGTCGATCAGGAAGCCGGAGGCGTACGGGCTGAGCACCCGCGCCACGTCGCGCTTGAAGTCCGTCAGGTGCTCGGGCGTGGTGTCGGGCAGGCCGGCGTCGACGAACATCGTCCGCAGGCTCTCGCGCTGGTCCATGGCGACCATGGCCAAGCCCCCGGAGGGGCGGGCGATGGCGTCGAGCGTGATGGTCATGGTTCTCCTCGGGTTGCTGCGTCGATGAACTCGGTCAGGCGGCGGCCGTAGGCCGCCGCGTGGTGGGGGACGGGGGTGAGGGGAGTGGTCGGCAGGGACACCTCGTTCGGGACGAGCCCGGTGCGGACGAGCGCCAGCAACGCGGCACCGGTGGCGACGGGCTCGGCGACGTCGACGACGCGCGTGGGGACGCCGGCGAGGGTGGCCTTGATGGCCTGCCACGTGGAGTCGCGCCGGACGGCCTCGCCGATGACGACCGCGGGGCCGCCTGCGGCTCGGTCGGTGTGGGACGCCGCGGCGTCGGTGATCCACCGAGCCTGGAGGCAGACGGCCTCGAGGGCGAGGAGCCCGTGGGGCGCGGTCGGCTCGCCGACGAGGCGGGCGACGGCGTCCGGGTCGGGGTGGGGGCACTGGCGGCCCCGGGGATAGGGGAGCCAGAACGCCGCGCCCGCCAGCGCCGCCGGGTCGGCCATCGCGTCTGCGAGCAGTGCGGCCACGTCGCCGTCGGTGTGGCGGTCGGCCACCCACTGCAGGAATCCGCCAGCGGCGGGGGAGCCGCCGAGGACCACTTCGGTGGCCCCGTCGACCGCGCGGGTGAGGCTGAACCCGTCCCGACCCAGCGCTGCCCGGTCGGGTGCCCGGTCGACCAGCGTCAGGACCGCCTCGGCGGTGCCCACCGAGTCGGCCACCGCGCCCGGTTCGCGAGCCCCTGCGGCCCACGCGGCGACCTGGTGGTCGTGGCCTGCGACCAGAACGGGTGTCCCCGCACGCAGGCCGGTGGCACCAGCGAGGGAGCGGGACACGACGTCCAGTTCCTCGCCCGGCAGCCCGACCCGGGGAAGGCGGTCGGGGGAGAGGCCGGCCCCGGCGAGCAGGTCTGGGTCGAAGGCGGGGGCCAGACCGGCCCCGGTCTCGGGGAGCGGGTACGCCCCGGTGCGCCCGGCCAGCGTGTGGTCGGTGCGGAGTCGGCCGGTCAGCGCATGGTGGACGAGGTCGGCCGCTCCGGCCCAGTGGGCCATGGCGTCCAGGAGGTCGGGGTCGTGGCGCCGTTGGTCGAGCCAGAGTGACAGTGGAGGTTTGGGCCCGGGACGCACGCCGGTCGCCGTGAAGAAGGCATCCCTCCCGAACGCCGCGGCCCACGCCTGGAAGGCGACATCGCTGCGCGCGTCCTGCCAGGAGAGCAGGCCGGTGAGGGCCCGGTGGTCGGCGTCCAGGGGGAAGCCGGACTCCGCCATCGAGGCGATGCCGACGGCTTGGGGTGGGGTCGTGGCGGCCTCCACGGCCTCGCGCACCAGGGACACCACGACGCCTAGGAGCGTGGACGCCTCGGCCGGGGTCGGACGGCTCAGGACCAGCGTGGGGCCAGAGCTGTCCGCGACCACCACCTTCGTGTTGGTCGTCCCGATGTCGATGCCGAGACCGACGGGGTGAAACGGCATAGGGAATCGATACCACATTCCCCTGCGCAGGGCTAGGTGTACCCGGCCATCAGGTTGGTAGCAGACGGCTGATCGGGGGTTGGCCTCCGAGTGCGCTGTGGTGTCGTTCAGTGTTGTAGTGCTCGAGCTAGGGGGCAAGTGCTGCGGCGCGCTGCTCGTTGGTGGTGTAGATCCGTCGGTACGCCCATTCGGTGGCGAGGGTGCGGTTGAGGCGTTCGACTTTGCCGTTCTGCCAGGGGCAGTGGGGTTTGATGAGCTTCTGCTTGATGCCGTGCTCGGCACACAGTGCTCGCAGGGACTGGCGGTAGGCCCACGCGTTGTCGGTCATCAGGCGTTCGATCCGGGCGATGCCATGGGCGGTGAAGTAGGCGATGCCACGCTCTAGGAACCCGGCGCAGGTCGGGCCCTTCTCGTCGGGCAGGATCTCGCTGTAGGCCAGCCGGGAGTGGTCATCGACAAGGGAGTGGACATAGTCGTAGCCGACCTTGATCTTCTTGCGGGCTGCGGTGGAACCCATCTGCCTGCCATGGGCCTTCCAGCCGCCCCCGGCCGGGATCTTGCCGAGCTTCTTGACGTCCATGTGAACCAGTTCACCGGGTCGCTAACGCTCGTAACGGACGGCGGTCTGTTTCGAGGCCCGGATCAGCTCGCCGGTGATCGGGTCGAGTTCACGTAGGTGGGGCACCTGGTGGCGCCGCAGGATCCGCGACACGGTACGGGCCGCGACGCCCAGCTTCGGCCCGAGTACGTCGGGGCCATCACGTTGGGCTGCACGAGCCGCCAGAACCTGCTGCTCGACCTCAAGGCTGGTCTTGGTGGGCATCGAGTGTGGCCGTGAGGACCGCGTCAGCAAGCCCGCCTCGCCCTCGACGACGAACCGATCGATCCAAGTCTTGACGCACTTGCGGGATACGCCCATCGCTGCGGCTATGTTGGGCCTGGGGCCAGTCGGCCTGATGACGGGCAAGGGGCCTGACCCCGGTTCTTGGACACGCTGAATCCAGCACTTGGTGCTGGGGAAGCGAGATGATCCGAGATATGGCTAGGAAGAACTACTCCGAGGAGTTCCGTCGTCAGGCCGTCGACTTGTACGAGTCCACGCCGGGGGCCACGGTCCGCGGCATCGCTGAGGACCTGGGCATCGTGCGCGGCACATTGCGGCACTGGCTCGAGGTCTACGGCACCGGCAAGAAGACCGCTGCTGACGGGACGCTGACCTCCAGTCCGCTGCAGTCCAAGCCCTCGACCGCGGGCCCGTCTGCACCGGTCGATGAGTCGGCGGAGCAGAAGATCGCCCGGCTGGAGGCACGGGTGAACGAGCTCGAGCTCGAGACCACCAAGCTGACCACCGAGCGGGAGATCCTCCAGCGGGCGGCCAAGTATTTCGCCGGGGAGACGCGCTGGTGAGTCGCTTCCAGTTCGTCGCCGACAACTCCGCCACCTTCGAGGTGAAGCGACTGTGCCAGCTCGTCGAGATCGAGCGTTCCTCCTACTACGCCTGGAAAGCCGGGGCGCCGGCACGCGAGGAGCGTGCCCGGGCAGATGCTCAGCTCGCCGAGCGGATCCGAGCCGTCCACACACAGGACAACACCCAGGGTGCGCCACGGATCACCGCCGAGCTCAACGACAACGCGCCTGACGGTGAGCGCGTGAACCACAAGCGGGTCGCCAGGGTGATGCGCCTGGAGGGCATCCGCGGCTACGTGAAGAAGCGTCGGGTGCGAACCACGATCCCCGAGCCGTCGGGGCACAAGCACCCCGACCTGCTCAAGCGCCACTTCACCGCCGACGCGCCGAACCGCCGCTACGTCGGCGACATCACCTACCTGCCATTGGCCGACGGGACGAACCTCTACCTGGCCACCGTCATCGACTGCTACTCCCGGCGGCTCGCCGGCTGGGCCCTGGCCGACCACATGCGGACCGAGTTGGTCGAGGACGCCCTCAACGCGGCTGCCTCAACCCGGGGGCGGCTCACGGGTGCGATCTTCCACAGTGACCACGGGTCGGTCTACTGCTCCAAGGACTACGCCAAGCTGTGCACCAACCTCGGCGTCACCCAATCCATGGGTGCAGTCGGCTCGTCGGCCGACAACGCGTTGGCTGAATCGTTCAACGCCGCGATGAAGCGCGAGGTCCTCCAAGACGCTGCCTGCTGGCCCGACGAGCTGACCTGCCGTCGCGAACTCTTCCGCTGGCTCGTCCGCTACAACACCCGACGCCGTCACTCTTGGTGCGGCTACCTGTCCCCATCCACCTACGAGGCCCGCCGGGCCACTACGCTGCAGACCGCCGCGTAATCACACCCCGTGTCCAGAATCCGGGGGTAAGGCCCCAACGATCAATCGACGACCGTGAACGGTCAGGCGGACGCTACCGTGGGACGCGAGAACCTCCGGGTGAGTGTGGGCCGTAGACAAGCACATCCCATTCGGAGGTTCTCGTTCGTTCAACCAGGCTCGCCGCTACCAACGTCCTGGCCGGGTACAGCTAGGTGGCCAGCGGGGGATCAGGCCCAACCCGCCCCGTCTAGGATCGCCTGGACCGATTCGCCCACGGTCGCGGGGTGCGTGCTCACCCGGAAGTCCAGGATGCGCTCGTGGTCGGAGCGGGCGTGGTAGACGTCGACCCACCGGCGCAGGCCGGCAGCCATGGCGTCGGTGGGCTCGCGCTCGGTGACCCGCCGCTTCAGCACGTCGATGGGGGCCGCCAGTTCGCAGATGACCAGGCGGGCGCCGGGCAGGACGGCTCGGAGCAGGTCCACCTCCTCCTCGTCGGCGAACACGGTCGGGATGATGAGCTTGATGTCCGGCACGGCAGCCACGTACCGCGGCCACAGGAGGCGGAGGTTCTCGCGGGGGAACGACCTGCCCGGGTAGGGGTGGATCAGGCTGATGTCGTCGAGGTCGATGACGCCCCACGGCGTGTCGGCCTCGGCGAGCGCCATGGCGAGGGCCCGGGCGAGGGTGCTCTTCCCCGAACCGGGGGAACCGTGCAGGGCCAGGACATCGGGCATGGCCTCAGTATGCCTCGATGAGGCATCGATTCCACACGGGGGTTCGATCGGCTAGATTCCTGCCATGGGCTGGCTCGGGATCATCGCCGACGACATCACGGGCGCGACGGACGTCGCCTCCGCCGTGCGTGCCGCCGGGCACCACGTGGTGCTGACCATCGGCGTGCCCGACGGACCGCTGCCGGACGCCGACGCGTGGGTCATCGCGCTGACCACCCGGCAGGACACCCCGGAGCTGGCGGTCGGCCGGAGTGTCCGGGCCGCGCGGGCGCTGCTGGCGGCCGGTGCCGACGTGCTCTACCAGAAGTACTGCTCGACGTTCGACTCCACCGAGCGCGGCAACATCGGGCCGGTCGGCGACGCCCTGCTGGCGCTGGCGTCCGAGGACGGCGGGGTGGGCGCGACCCAGGTGCACACGCCGGCGACGCCGCGGGTGGGCCGGACGGCCGTGGGCGGGGACCTGTTCGTGCTCGGCGTCCCGCTGGCGTCCTCGCCGATGAAGGACCACCCGCTCACCCCGATGCGCGACTCCTCGCTGGAGCGGCTCATGGCCGCGCAGGCGCGGCGTCCGGTGGCGCTGGTCGAGGCGTCCGGACGCCCGCCCGCCGGGCACGTCTTCGTCGACGCGACGACCGAGGGCGACCTCGACTGGGTGGCCTCGTGGGCGCTGGGGCTGGGCCGGTGGCCGCAGGTGGTCGTCGGCGGCGCGGCCGGCCTTGCGGGGGCCCTGGCGCGATCCGTGGGGCCGCGGGCGGGGGGAGTGGCCCACCCGCTGCCACGCGCCGAGGGCGGGCCCGGCCGTCGGTTGGTCGTCGCCGGCAGCCTGTCGGCGCGGACCCGCGAGCAGGTGGCGGCGTTCGCCGGCCCCGTGGTCCGGGTCGGGGCCGAGGCCGTGATGACCGACCCGCTCGTGGTCGACGATGCGCTGGCCGAAGTGGCCGGTCACCTGGACGACGACCCCGAGCGCCCGGTGCTCGTGACGTCGGTCGTGGAACCGGCACGGGCGACCGCGGACCAGTCCCGCTGGGGCGTCGAGCCGTTGGCCAGGGCGTTCGAGGCGGTGCTCGGCGAGGTCGCGCGCCGTGGCGTCCGAAGCCTGGGCGTCACCCACGTGCTCTGCGCCGGCGGCGAGACATCCGGGGCCGTGGCCTCCGCGTTGGGGTTGACCTCGCTCGTCGTGGGCGACGACGTGGCGCCCGGCGTCCCGTGGACGGTGACGCCGTCGGGGCTCGCCGTGCTGTTCAAGTCGGGCAACTTCGGGGAGCCCGACCTCTTCACCACCGCGTGGGAGGCAGCCCCATGAGCCTCGCGGAGCACGTCGTAACCACCGCCCGGCGCCTCGCGGAGCGAGGTCTCTCGCCAGGGGGTTCGGGCAACCTGTCGGTGCGGGTCGGGGACCGACTCCTGATCACCCCGACGGGTGGTTCGTTCTCCCGGCTGCAGGTGTCGGACCTGGCGGTGCTCACCCGCTCGGGCGAGCACGTGGACGGCCCGCCCCCCTCGAAGGAGTGGCCCCTGCACGTCGCGCTGTACGACGAGCGTCCGGACGCCCGCGCTGCCGTCCACCTGCACTCGCCCCACGCGACCGCCCTGGCCTGCCTCGAACCGGACGCCGACGGCGTCCAGCTGCCCCTGCTGACGCCGTACCAGCGGATGAAGCTCGGGCACCCGCTCGTCGTGGCCGACTACGCGCCGCCCGGGAGCAGCGAACTCGCGGAGTCGATCCGGGTCGTCGCCGGGGTCGCGCCCGCACTGCTCATGGCCAACCATGGCCTGCTCACGGCGGGGCCGGACCTAGACTCCGCCGCCGACCTCGCCGAGGAACTCGAGGCCGCCGCGCGCGTGTTCTTCACCGTGGGCGCCCACGCGGGCCGCGGCGTCCGGTTGCTGTCGTGAGGCGGCCCAACATCCTCCTGGTCGTGGCGGACCAGTTAGCCGCCGACTGCATCGCGGCGCTCGGCCACCCGGCCGTCCGGACGCCGCACCTCGACGCGCTCGTCGCCGACGCCATGTCCTACGAGGCGGCCTACTCCGCAGCCCCGCTGTGTGCGCCGTCCCGGGCGGGGCTGATGACGGGGCGCATGCCGAGCCGCGACGGCGTGCTCGACAACGGGTCTGACCTGGCGTCCTCGGTGCCGACGTTCGCCCACCACCTCAACCGGGCCGGCTACACGACGGTGCTGGCGGGGAAGATGCACTTCGTCGGGCCCGACCAGCACCACGGCTTCACCGAACGCCTCACGCCCGACATCATGCCGACCACCTTCGCGCTCACGCCCGCGTGGTCGGACTCCCCGGTGCCCAACCCGGGCACCAGCGTCGACCGCCTGCGCCAGGCGCCGGTCGCCGCGTGGAGCCTCCAGCGTGGCTACGACGACGAGGCGCTGCACCGCTCTCTGGCCCGGCTGCGGCAGCTCTCGACGCAGGACGACCCGTGGCTGCTGTGTGCCTCCTTCGCCCAGCCGCACGACCCGTTCGTGGTGACCGCCGAGGAGTGGGCCGCCTATGACGATGTGCTGATCCCTCCGCCGGCGGTGGCGGGTCCGGACGACGACCTGCACCCGTTCGACCGCTGGATCCAGGTGCACCACGAGGCGGACGTCAGGCCGCTGACCGCTGAGGAGACACTGCGGGCGCGGCGGGCCTACTACGCGTGCGTCTCGTGGGTGGACGCCGCGGTGGGGACCCTGGTGGCGGAGGTCGGGCGCCTCGGGTTGTCCGACGACACCATCGTCGTGTTCACCTCCGACCACGGGGAGATGCTCGGTGAGCACGGCATGTGGTTCAAGCGCACGTGGCGGGAGGGGTCGCTGCGGGTCCCGCTGGTGGTCCGCGTGCCCCGTGGGCTGACCGGACGCCGGACAGCCCCGGTCAGCCTGCTGGACCTGACGGCCTCGTTGCTGGGCTGGGCCGGCGTGTCGGACGCCGAGGGCCTCGACGGCGTCCCCCTGGGCGCCGATCGGGGCCCCGTCAGGTTCGAGTACCTGGGGGAGGGCACGATCGAGCCGCTCGTCGGCGTCCGGGACGGGCGCTGGAAGTACTGCGCGGTGCGCGGGCACCGGTCGATCCTCGTCGACCTCGAGGATGACCCCCACGAGACGGTCAACCTGTCCGGACGGCCCGGGTTCGCCGAACTGGAGGCCCGTCTGCACGCTGTCGCGCTCCATGGCCGTGACCTCGACGGGCTCGGCGACGAGGTTCGGGCGTCCCAGCGTCGGCGGCTCCAGGTGCACGACGGGACGCCGCCGGAGCGGACCTGGCCGGTCGAGCCTGCGGCGTCCGTGCGTGCCCCTTACCGCCCGAGGGCGACCTAGCCGAGGCCCCAGAACTTACCGTCCGCCGTCCCCGGCAGTTCGGCAGATCCTTCCGGGCCCAGAGTTCAGTGGAAGCGCAACGTCACGACCTGGAACGGCTTGAGGGCCAGCCGGACGCCACCGTCCACGCGCTCGAGCGGCGCCAGGGCGGCGACCTCGGGGTCGGCGTCCTCGAGCAGGTTGACGACCTCGACCGACCCGAAGGCGAAGCCGGGGGTGACCGTGGTCACCGACCGCCCACCGGAGGACTCGTACAGGCGCACCACGACGTCACCCGAGCGGTCGGCGGCCAGCTTCACGGCCGCCACCACGGCGTCCGGGTTGGACGACGTGACCACGGGCTCGACCCCGCCGGAACCCGCCACCGGCCGGGCAGGCACCGACTGCGTCCAGGCGGCGCGCACGGCGTCCGCGATCGTGGCACCCAGCACCAGCGAGTAGCCGAACGCGTGGCGTCCGCGGTCGGCCTGCGGGTCGGGGTACTTCGGCGCGCGCAGCAGAGACAGTCGCACGGTCGTGGCCCCGGGTCCGCGCTGGTCGCCCGTCTGCGGCCGGGACACGTCGTGCCCGTAGGTGCCGACGGTCGTGAGGGCCACGCCGAAGCCGGGCTCGCCCAGGTGCAGCCAGCGGTGGGCGCAGGCCTCGAACATGGCCGCCTCCCACGAGGTGTTGTCGTTCGTGGGGCGCACCACGTGCCCGAACTGGGTCTCGGCCGCGTAGTGGGTGGCCTTCACCGCCAGCGGGAACGCCACCTTCATCAGCATCTCGTCCTCGTGCCAGTCGACGTCCGCGGTGAAGTCGAGTCGGGCGGCGTCCGGAGCCAGCCGGATCGTCTGCTCGATCGAGGTCTCCCCGTGCGTCCGGCGCACCCGGACGCCGTCGTCCAGCACCTCGAGCGCGTCGACCCCGTCGAGGTCGGTGCGCGCGTGCCGGTAGAAGGCGTCGATGTCCCAGGCGTCGAAGCGGTTCGGGTGGTCCGGGTGCAGGTGCAGGTGGTTGCCTAGGCCGGCGAGCACCTCGCGGCCGTCCACCACGATCGACGCCAGCGTGCCGTCGGCGTCGACCACGACCCGCACGTGGTCGTTGGCCAGCACCACCCGCTCGCCCTCCCGGTCCACCCGCACGGACGCCGCGGGTGCCGGTTCCGCCACACCCGCCCCGAACGCCGGGATGCCATCGCGCGCGAAGGGTGACGCGTTGAAGGTGAGCGTGGCTTCGACAGGGTCAGCCGGCGGGGTTTCGACGGGCTCAGGCGCCCGGCTCGACGCCGCCAACGCGCCCACCGCGCGTTCGATGATGACGCGGGTCTCCGCGACCAGGCGGTCGTAGTCGTCCCGCGCCTCGTTGTGCACCCACGCGATCGAGGAGCCGGGCAGGATGTCGTGGAACTGCAGCACCAGCATCTCGCGCCAGAGCCGCTGGAGGTTGTCGTAGGGGTAGTCGAGCAGCCCGTCCAGGGCGGCGCGCGTCGACCAGACCTCGGCCTCCACGAGCAACTGCTCCATGAGCCGGTTCCCGCGCTTCATGGCCGACTGGGTGGTCCACACGCCACGGTGGAACTCCAGGTACATCTCGCCCGCCCACACCGGGGCGTCGGCGAACTCCTCCTCGGCGGCACGGAAGAACGCCAGCGGGTCGCGGTGCACCACCCGCGGAGACCCCTCGAGGTCGGCCATCCGGTTCGCCAGCTCCACCATCTCGCGGGTGGGGCCGCCTCCGCCGTCGCCGTAGCCGTACGGCATCAGCGCGTGGGTGGCGTGCCCGAGGTCCTTGAAGTTCGACTCGTTCTTGGCCATCTCGAAGCCCAGGAACGACGCCGAGTAGGTGTCGGACGGTGGGAAGTGGGCGAGCACCCGGGTGCCGTCGATGCCCTCCCACCAGAAGGTCGAGTGCGGGAACACGTTGGTGGTGTTCCAGCTCATCTTCTGGGTCAGGAAGTACTTCGTGCCCGCGAGGCGACAGATCTGGGGCAGGGCCCCGGCGTAGCCGAAGGAGTCGGGCAGCCACGCCACCTCGCAGGTGGTGCCGAACTCCTCGCGGAAGAACAGCTGTCCCTCCAGGAACTGGCGCACCAGCGCCTCGCCGCTGACCATCACGGCGTCCGACTCGACCCACATGCCGCCGACGGGCACCCAGCGCCCGGCCGCCACGTGGGCGCGCATTCGGTCGTAGATCGCGGGGTAGCGCTGCTTCATCCAGTCGTACTGCACGGCCTGGCTGCACGCGAACACGGCGTCCGGGTGCTCGTCGAGCAGGCGGGAGACGTTGCTGAACGTCCGGGACGCCTTTCGGATCGTCTCTCGCACCGGCCACAACCATGCCGTGTCGATGTGGGCGTGGCCGACGGCGGTCACCTCCATCGCGGACGCCGCGGCCGGCTTGGCCAGCTCACCCGCCAACTCCGCCCGGGCCGCCGCGGCGTCAGCCACGACGTCACCCCGGTCGACCACGTCGAGCGCGGCGCCCAGGGCGCGCAGCACCGATTGGCGCCGCGACGAGCGTGCGGGCAGCTCCGCCACGGCGGCCATGAGGGCCTCGATGTCGAGCACCAGGCCGTACACCTCGGGCTCGAACACGCCCAGCTCGGCGCCGGTGAACTGGTAGAGCGGCCGGCGGTGCGCCGTGGCGAGGTCGCCGTTCGGGTTGGACACCTCCTCGGTGAACCGCGCGTTGGACGCCGCCTCGACGTAGACGTGCACGTCCTCGCCGCCGGCGGCCGCCTCCGCGATCGGGATCCATGCCGTCCGCGGCTCGACGCCCTTGATCGGGACGCCGTCGCGCGTCCAGGCCAGCCCCTCGCTCTGGAAGCCGGGGCCGCCCTTGTTGAAGCCGAGGTCCACCAGCAGGTCGACGCGGCGCCCCGCCATCGCGGCGGGAACCTCGCCGGTGAACCGGAACCACGTGGTGCCCCAGGGGCGGCCCCACCACGTGAGCGGCTCGAAGGGCGCGTACTCCAGCCCGGACGCCTCGGCGAACCCGATCGGCTCGCCCGGCAGCTCGGCGGCTTCGATCCTCACCGGCGTGCGTGAGGTGTAGATGGCCGGGACGAGCCGCAGCTCCAGCGCCTTGAGCATGCGCCGCGGGGTGTCGGACAGGTTGTGGTGCATGGTGCGGTGCCTCTCAGGTCAGGGGATCGGTGGAGAATCGGGCGGTGCGGGGGTCGCGCTCGTCGCCGCGGCGGGCGAGCAGCACGTCGTACAACTCCGGACGCCGCGCGGCGAGCCATCGGCGTCCACTCGACAGGGGGATCTCGGACAGGTCGCAGTCGGCGACCACCAGGGCGTCGGCGGCGACCCCGGTCTCGGCGACGACCTCGCCATAGCAGTCGATCACCATGGCGTTGCCGGTGCGCACCTCGTCATCGTCGATGCCGACGCCGTTGCTGAACACGTAGAACACGCCGTTGTCGTGGGCCCGCGCGGGCAGCCAGCGCATCAGCCAACCGCGGCCGTCCCGGCCCGCGAACGCGGCCTCCACCGGCCCGGGGTCGGTGGCGCGCGCGTCCCACAGGGCGCGGTCGATCACCTTCATCCCGCGCGGGCTGCGCGAGGCGGTGCCGCCGGTCTGGTGCGGCGCCAAAATGATCTGCGCGCCCAGCAGGGCCGTGGCCCGCGGATTCTCGACGAGGTTGTTGTCGTAGCAGATGAGCACGCCCACCCGGACGCCCCATGGCGTGTCGAACACCGTGTACGCGTTGCCGGAGCTGATCGCCTCGTGCTCGAACGCGTGAAGCTTGCGGTGCACGTGCACCGCCCCGTCGGGCAGGCACACCGCGTAGCTGTTGAACAGCCGATCCCCGGCCGCCTCCAGCCAGCCCACCCCGATACCGATCCCCAACTCGGACGCCAACGCCGCGGCCCGGCCCACCGACGGCCCGTCGACCGGCTCGGCGACGGCCCACAGCTCGGCGGCGGGCCTCTTGGTCAGGTGCCAGTAGCCCAGCAGGCACATCTCGGGGAAGGCCACGATCCGGACGCCCTCGGCCGCGGCACGCCGGGCGAAGTGCTCGACGCGGGCGAGGTTGTAGCCGACGTCGAGGGGGCGGGGCTCGAACTGCACGGCGCCGACGCGGAGGGTGGTGGTCACCGGACGGCCCTCCCGGAGCAGGTGCGCAGGTGCCCGCCCGTGCGCCAGTGGGCGAGGAGCGCGCGCCGCAGCATGGAGTCGCCCGGCAGCGCGTCGAGGTCGGGCAACGCGCCGGGCGGGGGTTCGGTGTCGAACGCGAAGTAGCAGGCGTCCCGGTCCCCGTCGGTGCACCGCCACGTGGTCCACCGCCGGGCGAACGCGGCCACGTTGCTGCCCGGCACCAGCCCGGGCAGGGCCGGGTCGAGCAGCCATGAGTGGCAGACGAACGCCTCGACGGGCCCGAGGTATGGGTAGTGGCGGGCGTACAGCGCGGTGGCGTCCGTGAACGCGGAGTCGACGGCGACCGGGTCGAGCGGCCCCGTGGCGGGGATGTGCACCGACAGCACCCGGCGCTGCGGACCGTCGGGCTCCCCGAGGCGCGAGAGGGCCGGCTCGAACTGGAGGCGTCCGACCCACAGGAAGCCCCCGGACCACACCACGCGCAGCCAGTCCTGGTTGTGCAGCCCGGTGGTGCCGTTGACCCTGCGGTCCTTGGCCACCTGCTGGCCCAGGTCGGTCAGGGCGCGGGCGCCCACGGCGTCCGGCACGCCCCTGCGGTGAAGCTCGGCCACCGCGTCGTCCGCCGTGGCGGCCAGCGCGCACAGGGGCAGGACGCCCCGACCCAGCGGGTGCGTGCGGGTGTCGTCGGGGAACGCGGGCCGGTCCTCGAGGCCGTCCCAAGCCCCCAGGGCGGGGAGCAGCACCGCCTCGCGCAGGGCGGCCACGTGTTCCAGCTCGGCAGGGTCCGCGGCCACGGCCAGCAGCCAGCCCCGGACGACGTCGCGGTCCTCGGCGAGGATCCCGAGGCGGTCGAGCCCGACCTCGGACGCCGCCTCGCGAAGGCGGTCGCCGACCGTTGACGGCGCGACCGTGGCGACGGGAGACTGACGCATATGGGAACGATGCCACACTCCCTGTCGCCTTGTCAGGAGCAGCCATGAAGACCGTCTCGCTGTTGACCTACGCCGACCGGCTGGCCGGTTCGCTGGCGGGCCTGCGCCGGGTCCTGGCTGAGGAACTCCCCGAGTTCAACGGCGTCCACGTGCTGCCGTTCTTCACGCCGTTCGACGGCCCGGACGCGGGGTTCGACCCCAGCGACCACCGGGTGGTCGACCCCCGCCTGGGCTCGTGGGACGACATCCGGTCGATCGCCGCCGACGGCCGCGAGGTCACCTGCGACTTCATCGTGAACCACACCTCGTGGCGCGCCCCCGAGTTCCAGGACTGGCTGGCCCACGGCGAGGCCTCCGAGCACGACGGCATGTACCTGACGTTCGACGCCGTCTTCCCCGAGGGCGGCCGCGAGGCCGACATCGCCTCCTTCTACCGGCCGCGTCCGGGCCTTCCGTTCACCCCGTACCGCCGCGCCGACGGCGTGGGGCGGCTGGTGTGGACGACCTTCCAGCCCACCCAGGTCGACATCGACGTCTTCCACCCGGCGGCCCAGCACTACCTGGACTCGGTGATGGAGGCACTGAGGGCGGGCGGCGTGTCGACGGTGCGACTGGACGCCGTGGGCTACGCCGTCAAGACACCGGGGACCAACTCCTTCATGACCGACGCGAGTCTCGCCTACGTCGCCGACGCCGTGGCAGCCTGCCATGCGCTTGGGTTGGAGGTCCTGGTGGAGGTCCACTCCCATGTCGGCCACCAGGTCCAACTCGCCGGCATCGCCGACCTCGTCTACGACTTCGCCCTGCCGCCCCTGCTGCTGCACGCGACCTACACGGGCGACACGGCTCCGTTGGGGCGCTGGCTGGCGATGCGTCCGCCGAACTCGGTGTCGGTGCTAGACACCCACGACGGCATCGGTGTCGTCGACGCCTTGGCCGGCCGCGGGGGCGAGGGTTTGCTCACCGACGAGCAGGCCGAAGCGATCATCGCGACGGCTGCGGCCCTGACCGGTGGTCGCTCGGGGCGGGCGTCCGTGGTGCCGCAGTTCAACCGGATGCCGCACCAGATCAACGCCACGTTCGCGGGAGTGCTGGGCGAGGACCTCGAGTCCCTGTACGCGCTCCGGGTCGTCCAGTTGCTCCTGCCGGGCCCCGCGCACGTCTACTACCTGGGCCTGCTCGGGATCGGTGACGACGAGGCCTTGTGGCTCTGCTCCGGCGAGGGTCGCGACGTCAACCGCCACCACGTCACGCCCGAGGAACTCCGCGTCCGGCTGGACACCCCGTTCGTGCGCTCGATGCGCGACCTCGTGTCCCTCGTCACGACGCACCCGGCCCTGGCAGGGGAGTTCGCGTGGGAGGTCCGCCCCGGGGAGGTGCGCCTCGGGTGGCGCAACGGCGACCACTCCGTGGACGCGGTGGTCACGCTGGGTGGGCGGCGGGCACGCGCCCGCCTCGAGGTCACGCCGTTCGGCTGAGCAGCCAGACCCGGGCGCCGAGAGCCGGGCCCGTCGCGGTCACCTCGAGGCCGGCCCGTCGGAGCCCGGTCGTCCACGGTGCCAGGTCCCTGGGGTAGGCGAATTCGACGGTGTGGGGTTGCCACGGAAGGGGGAGGGTGACCCCGGCCGGAGCCCCGGGCCGGCGCCAGGCGTAGAGCAGCGCCCGGTCGCCCGCGTCCAGCAGCACCGCCGTCCAGGGCTGTGGTCCGTCGGGCAGGCCGAGGGGGAAGCGGGGAACCGAATGGGCGAGGAGCGGTGCGATCTCGTGGGCCAGGGCGACCGCCTCGGCGACCAGTGACCGGGAGGCATCGGGGAGGTCGGGCAGCGGGCCCGACTGGTAGAGCCGGCCGGCCAGGCCGGTCACTTCGGCGAACGCGACGAGCTCTGGTGGCCAGTCCGCCTGCGGCGAGGCCCACTGGCCGGCCTGCTCGGGGAGGAGGTGGGCCAGCGCGCCGACGGCGATCGCGGGTTGCAGGAGTGGGTCCTCCTGGTCGGAGGTGGACTGCAGGTCGCAGCGGGAGAGCACCGCGAAGTCGGCCCGCTGTGCGCCCGCCGCACAGTTCTCCACGACGAGGTCCGGGTGCCGCGCCCGGATGCCGTCGAGGAAGGCCAGGTGCGCGCGGTTCAGCTCCAGCAGGTGGGGGAGCGGCCCGGGCGTGGTGTTGAAGTCGAGCTTCACGTGGGTGGCCCCCAACGCGACGGCGGCGTCCACCGCGGCATCCGCGTGCGCGCGGCCGGCGGGACGCCGCAGGTCCAGGAAGTAGCGGCCACGTTCGCGGACCCGGACGCCTCCGACGGTGCAGAAGGCCTCGGCGGGGAGGTCGCGGGCCGCCCGGGAGCGGATGCCGACCACCTCGGGCTCCAGCCACAGGCCCGGCGTCATCCCCCGTGCGCGGATCCGATCGACGACCACCCCCAGGCCCCGGGGGAACCGGGTCGGTGAGGGCACACAGTCGCCACACGTGGTCCACCAGCCGCCCGGCAGGTCGCATCGATCGTCGAACCACCCCGCGTCGACGACGAAGGTGTCGCACCCGGCGTCGGCCGCGGCGTCGACCAACGGCAACAGCGCGTCCTCGCTCGGGTCGCCGCCCAAGGTGCCGAGGTAGTCGTTGTAGGTGACGCCGGTCCCGGGGGCCGTGTGGCGGATGCGGGCGCGACGCGCGCGGTGGAGGGCGGCGAGCGCCTCCTCCCACGTGGCGGCGCGTGCGACGAGCACCGGGACGAGCTCGAGCCTGTCGCCGGGGAGCAGGGTGGCTGACCAGCCATGCCGCTCGGCGTCCGGCCCTGCCAGGGCCAAGTAGGCCTCGGTGCTGCCCGGCACCGTGTCGACCTCGACCGACCAGCCGCCGTTGTGCTCGACCTGCCACGCGATCGCCTCCGAGGGACCGGCGACGACCCCGCAGGGCACCCATGTCCCCGATGACCACGAGCCCGTCGAGACGAGCCGCAGCGGCCGACCAGGCCCCACCTCGGTCGCCGACCACCGGTTCTCCGACGACCAGGACGACGCGGCCACCAGCGCCTGGAGCGGGCCGGACGGGAGCGCGACAACTGCGCTGGTGGCACCCCAGAGGGGGAGGGGGTCGGGGGCGTCAAGGGCCAGGGCCAGCGAGGTCTCGACGAGGTCCGCGTCGCCGTGTCGGGTGATGACGCTCTCGGCCACCAGCCCCGTGGTGCGGTCGCGGCGCCTCACCAGGCGGCGGCCGGGCCCTGTCGCCTCGTCGGACCCCACCTCGAGGCGGGCGCCGAGGGCGGAGCCCGCCCAACGCCCGCCGTTGCTGGCGCCGTCGACCGGCGTCAGTACCTCGATCCCGGACAGGTTCACCAGGGCTCGCGCTGTCGAGCGCCCGTTCCCCCCGCCTGCCAGGGATGGGGCCCGTCGAGCGGGCGGTAGTTGATCGCGCGGGCGTCCAAGCGCTCGAGGTGGGCGCGCAGGCGGGGCTCGAACGTGACCGGGTCGGCCTGGCCGCGCCACGCGACCTCCGCCAGCGAGCAGAGCCGGGGCCAGACCATGTACTCGACGTGCTCGACCGTGGGGAAGAACTCCGACCAGGCCTGTCCCTGGACGCCGAGCAGGTGAGGTTGGTCCTCGTCCGCCACCCCTTCGGCGGGGTCGAAGGCGACCACGTCGGCCCACGTCCGGACGGGTTCGCGGCCGTAGGGCTCGTCGGGGGAGTCGGACTGGTAGGAGTCGAAGTACAACAGCGGCGATGGCGCCATCACGACGTCGTAGCCGCGAGCCAGCGCTTCCTTGCCGGGGCGTGTGCCGCGCCAGCTCATGACGATGGCATCCTCGACGTCCCCGTCGTTGAGGATCTCGTCCCACCCGATCACGCGTCGTCCGCGTTCGGCCAGCCAGTCCCGGAGGTGGAGGGTGAACCACCGCTGGAGCTGTTCGAAACCGGCCAGGCCGCGTGAGGCGGCGAGGGCATCGGCGTCGGGGTTGTCCCGCCACTGGCGCTTGGGGCACTCGTCGCCTCCGATGTGGATGACCTCCGAGGGGAAGACGTCGAGGAGTTCGGTGAAGATGTCCTCGACCAGGGCCACGGCCCTGTCGTCGAGCCAGAGCACCTCGGGGAAGACGTCGAAGTTGGTGGCGACGGGCTGGCCCTCGCCCCACCCGTACTGCGGGTAGGCGGCCAGCAGCGCCCGGACGTGTCCGGGCACGTCGATCTCGGGCACGATGGTGATCCCACGCTGTTCGGCGTAGGCGACCAGTCCCCGGAGCTGTGCCTGGCTGTAGTACCCGCCGCGAGGGATGCCGTCGTGTTCCGCCCAGCTGGGGTACCGCGTGCCGGGCCGGTGGGATCCGACCTCGGTGAGGCGGGGGTACTTGGTCACCTCGAAGCGCCACCCCTGGTCGTCGGTGAGGTGCAGGTGGAGCACGTTGAACTTGTGGGCGGCCAGCGCGTCCACGAACGTGAAGAGCCAGGGCAACGGGTGGAAGTGCCGCGCCACGTCCACGTGGGCGCCGCGCCAGCTGTGGGCCGGGGCGTCCTCGATCTCGCAACAGGGCAGGTCGCGTGAGGTGCTCGGTGGCCCTGCGGGTGCGGCGAACGCAGGGTGCAACAACTGGAGCAGGGTCTGGGTCGCGTGGATCACGCCGGCTGGGTCGGCGGCGTCGAGGGTGATCGCCGCGCTCGAGACGCTGAGCCGGTACGCTCCCGAACCTATCCCGTCCGCCTCCCGGATGGTGATCTCCGCGCCCGCGTTCGCCTCCGCGTCTGGGCTCGGGCGGGCGCCGGTGGCGCTCAGGAGGCGGCATGCCAAGGTGACCCAGTCCGTCGGACCTGTCACCCGCGGCTGAGTGGGGAGGGTGGTTGTCCCTGAGCCCGGAGCCACCGACGCCGGGGTGGGGATGAGTGAGTTGAGACGTTGCCAAGGGCCGTCAAGGGTCGCCATGAAGAGACCCTAGCGACAATAGGGGATCGATACCACATGGTCGGCCTCAACCGTGTAGAGGTCGTGGTCCGACAACCGCCGGCCCCTGGAGTCCTGGGCGACGACCCGGGCAGCACGGGTGACGCCGACGTGGTCGGCCAGCGCGATGTGATCGATGCTCGACAGGCCCGGCAGGGCGTGCGGCAGGTGGGTCGTGGCGGGCGCCAGGTGCCACCGGTCGAGCGCCTCGCGGATGGCCGCCCTCCCCGTCCCGCTCCCGGCGCGCTCGGGACCCGCAAGGGCATGGTTCCAGTCGCCACCCCACACGAGGGGGCCGTCCGGCAACGAGCCGGCCAGCACGGCCAGGGCACGGGTGGTCTTCTCGCCCACGGAACCCTCGCCCCACGGGTCCGACCCGCAGCTGCGCCAGGGGAGGACGCTGCTGACCACGCCCAGGCCCGCGGTGCGGGCCGCAGCACTTGCGGGGTGCGGGTCGGGCCACGGTTCGAGTGGCGTGCGGGAGAAGACGCCGGCCCAGCGCGTCCGGCGCCGCATCGAGGCCGACGTGAGGTGGGCGTGGAACCCGGGGAGGATCGTGTCCTCGCGCACCTCGGTCAGGAGCCACACGGCGCAGTCCCGGGCCGCGAGCAGCGCGAGGTGTGACGTACGAGCTTGTCAGATCGAAATGGGGGGACGTGGGGACTGGTCGTGGCGACTGGAAGTCCCAGGGTGTTGGGGATGGCGGTTTGAGGTCGGCTCGGGCTGGGGATGGCGATCGGTGGGTGGCCGGGGGCACGGGGGTGTCCACGTAGGGAGGTGAGCCAGCAATCAAGGAGGAACCACGATGGGACGAGGCGAACGGATCACCGCCAGGCAGGCGGCGTTGGAGGCGCTGCGGGTGCGGAGGCAGCGCCAGGCCGAGCGGGAGAAGCAGATCGAGTCCTGCATCTACGACCTGACCTACGCGCTCGCGCAGCGGGACCTGGCGGTCGAAGCCGGAGACGCGGCGGCGTCAGCCTCCATCGGCCAGCTGCTGGCACTCGGTCTGAGTCACGCCCAAGTGGTCGACACCACTGGCGGTGCACTCACCTCGAAGGAAGTCGCGCGGCTGGCGCTCTTGAGCGAGCAGGCCCCCGGCGATGGCCGCTGAGCGGAAGAAGATGTCGGGCATGTCTTGGGTAAGCGCCTACCTGCTCGCTCAACTGACGCCGGTGCTGGTGAGCACAGGGATCTGGATCATCCTTGTCGCAGTGCAGCCGTGGTTGGTGATCGTTGGACCGGCGCTCGCGGGGTTGGCGGTCTCGGCGAGTCGAACCCCTCCGATGGTGCGCCTCCGTTTCGGGGTGCGGTCTGCGACGCCTGTTGAGCGCACTCTCGTGCTGGGGGCCCTCGCGGTGGCCCCGTCTCTCCGCGGGCGGGGCGAGCTGGTCTGATTGACTCTCAGCGGACAGCTGATGTTGCTGGTTTACGCTGCGTTTGACCTGTTTGGGACTGCTGCACGAGGAGGTGACATTCGATCTGTGGGGCCGAGAGGTCCTGCTGGAAGGATGTTGACCATGCCCAGACCCCATCCGAAGGAGTTCCGTGACGACGTGGTCGCGGTGGCCCGTCGTGGCGAGGCTCCGATTGCCCAGATCGCCAAGGACTTCGGGATCAGTGAGTCGTGTCTGCGGAACTGGCTGCAGCGCGCTGATGTCGCAGACGGCCACCGGCCCGGTGTGACCAGCGCGGAGTCGGCCGAGCTGCGGGAGTTGAAGCGCCGTAACCGGCTGCTGGAGCAGGAGAACGAGATCCTGCGTCGGGCGGCGGCGTATCTGTCGCAGGCCAACTTGCCGGGAAAATGATGTACCCGCTCGTGAAGGAGCTCGCTGCTGACCAGATCCCCGTCACGGTGACGTGTCGGGTCCTCAAGCTCGCCCGCCAGCCCTACTACCGCTGGCTCGCCCGTCCGGTCACCGTCAGGGAACTCGATGAGGCGCACCTGGCGAACGCGTTGTTCGACGCCCACCACGATGATCCGGAGTTCGGCTACCGGCTGCTGGCCGATGAGGTCCGTGCAGCCGGCCACACCGGCTGCGACCGGCGGGTGTGGCGGATCTGTGCGGCCAACCGGTGGTGGAGCGTGTTCGGCACGAAGCGCGGCACGAACGGGAAGAAGCCGGGCCCGCCCGCCCACGACGACCACGTACGGCGCGACTTCACCTCCGTAGCGCCGAACCAGTTGTGGCTGACCGACATCACCGAGCACCGCACCGGCCAGGGCAAGCTGTACCTGTGCGCGGTCAAGGACGTGTACTCCAACCGGATCGTCGGCTACTCCATCAGTGACCGGATGAAGTCCCGCATCGCGGTCGACGCCCTCGCCATGGCGGTGGCCCGCCGCGGCAAAGTGACCGGTTGCATCGTGCACAGCGATCGGGGCAGTCAATTCCGGTCCAGGAAGTACTTGGCCGCCCTGCGTCGTCACGACCTGACCGGCTCGATGGGCCAGGTCGCCTCCGCCGGCGACAACGCCGCCATGGATCCTTCTTCGCCCTGCTCCAGAACAACGTCCTCGACCGACACCGCTGGCACACCCGCCACGACCTCCGCATCGCGATCGTGACCTGGATCGAACGGACCTACCACCGCCGCCGACGACAAGCCCGCCTGGGACGTTTGACCCCCATCGAGTTCGAGACCATCATGACCACACCAGCCGACCAAGCCGCCTAACCCAACCTGTCACCAAGACGTGCAGCAGTCCCAACCGACAGCCCCTCTTCGGCGGGGCGACCTAGGAAGGAGTCCGGCGGGCTAGATGCAGCGGCGGACAGCCCTCTGCCCTCCTGGTCCTCGGGGGTCGCCATCGACATGTTGTTGCTGCTGACTGACGGAACGTCCTCCGGGTTCGGCGCGCGGCGGGCTTCCACCGCGAGCGGCGTCGAAAGGGTCAGCCGTACGTCAGAGCTGGTCGAGCAGTCCTGTCACGTGCCCGGCAGTGACTTCTAGGCGAACGTCTCCTCGATCCAGTCGTTCATCTCGGTGAGGATCACGTCTCCGGTAAACACGGTTCCGATTTCGGGGTCGTAGCGCTGAGTCAGCCATCTCTTGTTGTCGTCGTTGAGGTTTCCGGCGAAAACCGAGCCGGCCCAGATGGGCGGTTGCCAGTCGCGACCAGCCTTGTGGGCTAGGTGCGCGGCATGGTTCACCACGTCGCCCATGTAGATCACGTCGTTGAGGCCGCTGCCGTCGTAGCCGGCCTTGATCATGAGGGCACGACCGAAGTCGACGCCGATGCCGAACTTGAGCGCATCGTAGCCGCGCTTCTGTAGGTGCTTGTTCAACAGCTTGCGGAGCGTGTTGGCGCGACAAACGATGGTGAACAGGTCATCGATGTCCCGCTTGTAGGGAGTGTTGTAGGTGGCCCACACGCAGTCCCCGACGATGTTCACTTCGCGCACGAACGGATCGCTGTTCAGGACGGCGACCATCTCTGAGATGAAGGAGCGGTACAACTTCGCAAGTACGGGCCGCTTGTATCTCTGTGTCAGCCCGGACGAACCCCGAATGTCAACAAACACGGCCGAGCAATACGCGTAGAACCCGTTTGTGTAGGTCAGCTTGTCCCGGTCGGGAAGCGCGTCGGTCTCCTCGAACTGCCCTGCCGGCTGGTCGAGAAGGTCAGCAATCCGGGCCGAACTCGCCTCATAGGAGTAGCTCTTGAAGTTGCCGTCCACCAGGTCACCATCCCGTCGCGTAGAGGAGCGCCGTGACCGCCAAACAGACGGCCGAGGCCAGCTCGAACTTGATCGCGCGGTTCGCCCACGTGAACTTCGTGGTGGCGACGTGCGCGTTCGCGTGGATCTGATCTGCGATCTGGCGGGTCAGGCGTGTTGGGTCGGAGGTGAGGGTCGCGAACACCTCCCTGAACGTAGGCCGATCAGCCCCGTAGTGCATGGTCACGTCGCCGAAGAACAGCAGGCTCACGGCATCCTCCGGTTCGACCGACTCCTCAGCGGCCCCCTTCGGAGCGTGCCGGCGCACGCGAGGCAGAAGGGCCAGTCCCGCGCTCGCGATTGCCGTGAGTAGTGTGACAACGCCCAAAGTGACCGTGACCGTCAGCAGGCACGTCCAGCGTTCCAGCGCGTGCGCCACGTTGAACAGCGCCGTCGCTGTCGCTCCTACAAACGCCAGCGTGATGCCGGTCTTCGCGTCTGCATGCCGAATCCACTCGTTGGTGATCGTGAGCGCCTTCCACGCGTGATCGGGCGATGGCTTGATTGGCCGAGACCCTGCCTCTTCCGCCGCCCCACCCTCATGTGCGTCGCCGCAGTTGCGACTGAATAACTTCATTCTGACACCCCTGATCGTCGCCTCACAGAACACGCTACCGAACAGGACCGACAGAACCGGTAGTCACAGTTAGCCCCTCTGGCACTCCTCATCGGGGCACCGCACCAGGGGTCCGTGAACGCCTTCACGATCGCCAGCGCCTCGGGCAGCGGATAGTCGGCGACTTCACTGTTGACCAAACGCGCGGCGTCTTCAGCACGCGTCGTGAAGAACCGGCACACGGACTTCAACTGCCACAGTTCGGCGGCCACCGCGATCACTTGGGCGTGCGTGAGCCATTCCGGCAGGTCGCCCCGCAGGTCTTCCGCCTGACACGCCACGTCGTCTTCGTTGAGCTGGTGATCCTGGCCGCAGTCGCACCACAAACAGCCGCGCGACGGAGCCGCCCACACTCCAGAAAGGGACCGGACAGGCGCAGCCGTAGGGACGTTCACTGGTCATCCCCGCTACGCGAACTCGGACGGTAATGGGCCGCCCCGGACGTCCGCTGTCGGGCGAGCATGCAGTGTGTTTCGCGCGTCGTGAGCGCCACAGCCGAGCGACCGGCCTCCATCCCGCGGCCCTACTGTGGAGCCATGGAGAATCCGATCAATGGCGAAGTTGTCGCGGCGCTGACGGCCTTTGTCAGAGGCGGACGCGGGCCGTCACACTCCTCGCTTACCTCGGCCCTTCTTGCGGCAGGGATCGTTGGCCTCACTCCGTACACGGGAGGGTCCCTGGACCAGCTAAACAAGGTGGAGCGCATCACAGAGGCAGCGCGCAAGGTCTGGAAGCAGCCCACACTGGGACGCCGTCTGGTGGACGAGATCCTGAGCATCTATCGTGTGGCGGGCATTTCGGCGATGTGGAACTCCAGATGGAGGTTGCCTCGTTGAGGGGCGCCCTGTTGCAGCGTGGCTGGTCCCTCGACCACGAAGGCCGTCTGGCGCCCGTGGGGAACATCGACCTGGAGGTGGGCGACCGTCAGGCTCTCAACGATCAACTCAACCGCTTGCGGCGGAACACCGAAGACGCCGCCTTGTTGCTCGGTACGGCCAAGGAACTGCTCGAATCCGTCGGGAAGTTCGTTCTGGAGGAGAACGGGCGGATGCCGGACCGGAGAATCGACTTTCCCGAGGTGATGACCCTCAGCATGGACCTCCTCGGTGTCATGCCCTCCCAGGTGGACGCCACCACAGAGGGCGGCAAGCAATTGCGCAAGGTCTACCAAGCCATCAGGACCGTGGTGGAGGCAATCAACGAACTGCGCAACGATCACGGCACGGGTCACGGCCGTACCTTGCCTAGCGGCGTGTCGGTCGAGGCGGCGCGGTTCATGATCAGACAGGCGACTATGGTCGCCGAGATGCTCTTGTCTTCGCACGACCGCCAAATGGGAAGCGCTTGACCCCTCAGCGAGAGGTGCGCCCCGTGAGGCGTGTCAGGTCCCCTCGGCGGTCTGGATCCCACTGGTGCGGTGCTTGCGCATTAGCGGTGGACCGGCGCCATCTCTGGCGCGTTATGAAATCATCTAGCTGCTGTCAGGTCGTTGGTAGCACCTGGGGTGATGACGTGTGAGTGTGTCAACTCGACTTGGCCCCCACCGGGACATTTCCTGAGTTGTCGTCCCCATGTTCGGGAGTTTCTTGGCCACTTGGCGAGTGCACGCTTTCAGCGCCGTCCATGCCGGCGTCACTGCGAGTCCTCTACCGGTCGACGCCGCGTGCGGGCGCTGGCGCCGGCGCAGGGATTCCACGGGGGTGAATGAGGCTGCTGGGACGGCTGGTCACGGTCTCGTGGACACCTTGGGCTTCAGCCTGTGCGAGCCTGTTCTTGACCTGGTTGATGTCGCGGAGCGCGTGTTGAGCGGTTCCTCGGGGGTCGTGGTTCCAGGGATTGACGAGGTCGTGGAGGGCAGAGCGGAGCACACTGGCGGGCAGGTCGAGTCGTTGGGCGATGTCCTGCGTTCCGGTCCCCCAGCGTTCGGGTGGGCCGGCGGCGATGACGCGGAGCCCGTCGATGGCGGCCTCGTGCGGGGGGAGGTGGGCGAAGCGTTCGTCGACGACGTGGTCGGCGAGCGGCCTCGCGTTGGCGAGCGCGGCGGTGAGAACATCACCGCGGCCGGTGGCTACCAGGTCGGCGGGGTCGGTGCGGTCGGGCAGGGCGGCGTAGCGGGGGTCGTGGCCGTAGGGGGCGAGGATCCAGTAGTCGCGTTCAGCGGCGACACGGCCGGCCAGGTCTGCGTCAGTGGCGACGATGGGCGTCCGATGCCCAACCTGGCGCAGTTGTGCGGCTTGTTCGTAGGTGAGTGACGTTCCTAGGGGTGCGACGCCGATGTACCGGCCGTTCGTGGCGACGGTGACCGCGATGGCGTCCATCGGGCCTTCGACGATGACGGGGGTGACGTCGGGGTCGAGTGGTCCGGTGGTGAAGAGCTGGTCGCCCTTGTGGAACAGGGGCGTTTCGCTGGTGTTGAGGTACTTGGGTCCGCTCTTGTCGCTGTCGGTGCGGGCAGGGTGGCGGCGTCCGACGAACCCCAGAACGATGCCGTCGTGGCGAATCGGGAAGACCGCCCGGTCGCGGAACCGGTCGATGAGGCTTCCGGTCGAGGCTTGAGTGGCGACGCCGGCGGTGAGCATCTCGGCGTCGGTGACACCGAGGGCGTGGAGGTGGTGGACAAGCGTGGTCCACCCTGCGGGGGCGTAGCCCGGTTCCAGGTCGGGGTGGCCGGTGAGGTCGACGCCGAACCGTGACTCGAGGTAGGGCTGGGCCCACGAGCCGGGGAGGCGGTCGGCGTAGAAGTCCGCGGTGAGCCGGTTGATCTCGGCGACTCTTCCGGGGGTGGAGGGGCAGTCGCGCCAGGCGTCGGCGCGCTCGAACATCTTGCGGGTGTCCTGGTCGGTGGGCTCGGGCAGGCCGAGGCTGTCGCGGATCATCGCCTGAAGCCACAGGTTGGCACCGCCATCGTCCTCCTCTTCGGCGGCGACCGGAGCCTCGCCAGTGGGATCGACTGCCAGTGGTTCGTCGTGTTCAGCGGGGTCGCCGATGAGGATCGGATGGGCGAGTTCGAAGCCTTCCCACAGGTCGGCGGGCGGCTCGTCGTCGGGGTGCGGTGGTTCGGGCACGTCGTCGCGCGCGCGAGTGAGGTCGGTGAGGGTCGAGATCCGCCACACCAGGGCGAGACAGTCGTCCACCTGTCGGTCGCCGTTGGTGCTTGCTGACAGGAGGTCGGTGGCGGTCCAGCCTTGGCGGATGCCGTGGTCGACGGCGGTGATGAGGGCGGGCCACCAGCGGCTGGCTTGGAGTTCGGCGGCCCGGTCCGCGCCCACGGTGTCGGCGAGGGAGCCGGTCCACGCGGTGGTGAGGGGTTGGTCGGTGTCGAGGGCGGCGCTGACGGTGGGGGTGAGGTGTCGGGCGATCCGCCACCACAGTGCTGCGGCTGGGTGGTCGTCGGGCAGGTCCCCTTCGCTCGCGGCGGTGAGCAGCAGGCGGCGGGCGTCCAAGCCGGACGCCGAGAGTTGCGCCAGCCGGCTGGCGAGCATGGGGGTGAAAGCGTCGCCGGTCGCGTGGGGGGCCAGCTGGTGGAGGAGGGGGCCCCATTCGGTCATCGCGGGCTGGTGGTCGCCGGTGAGGCGGCGGTCGAGGTGGCGTTGCCAGCGAGCAGCAGCGGTGGCGAATTGCCGTTCGCCGGTGGGCCGGAGGTCGGTGTCCGGCACGTTCATGGCGGCCCGCCACACGGTGAGGTCGGCGATCGTTTGTCCGGTCGGCTGCCCGAGGCAGGCCGCGAGCCAGGCCGGCGTCCGGTTCGGGGTGGTGAGCGCTTGCTGGTGGACGGTGTCGGCGAGGTCAGCGACCAGGCGGGCGCGGGCGTCCAAGTAGGTGCCCCATTCGGGGTGTTCGCGGAGCCGGCTGGGAACGCTGGGCAGCCACGGCAGGGGGCCTGGGGTGGTGTTCCGGAGTCCGGTGGGGTCGAGCCGCCAGCCGAGGACGGCCGCGGGATCGGTGGCGCCGGTGAGGTCAGTTCTGGCGGCGACCGTGCGGAGTTCGGTGAGGGGGTCGTGACCGTCGGCGGCGATGAGTAGCAGGTGCGCACGCAGCGCGGGCCAGGCGTCGCACCACGGGACGCCGGGCAGGATCTGGTCGACCTGACGCTCCAGGGCGCGGACGGCAAGGTCACCGGCGAGGTCTTCGGCGGCCACCGTGAGGGCGTCGGTGTACCGGGCGACGGCTTGTCCGAGCCGGAGCCGCGGGTCTTCGAGTTGCTGTTGCAGCGACGTGGCAGAGGTGGGGGCGGTGTCGCGGGCGAGGATCTGTTCGAGGACGTCGGTGGCGGTCGGCGGCCGGACGGTGTCGGGATGGATCACGGTGTGGGGGTCGCCGTCGCCGACGACCTGGAGGTAGACGTGGTTGGCGTGCCGGCCGCGGGTGAGCATCGTGTACAGCTGTTGGCGGCCATCGGTGCCGGTGGCCACGCCGTGCATCGTGTCGACGGACACGCCTTGGGCGGTGTGCACGGTGGACGCGTAGCCGAGTTCCACCGACGCGGCCACATAGTCGGCAGGCAGCATCACGCTGAGGTGGCTGCGGGTGTGGAGGGCGCGGACGCTGCCTGTGGGGGTGATGCCGGTGATGGTCCAGCGGTCACCGTTCTTGACCCAGTCGGTGGGGCTGACCCGGAGGCGGCGGTCGTTGGTGCGGGTGATGATCACATCCCCGATCGACGCCGTGAGCCCATCGGCGAGCTCCACCTCACGCCCCGGCGCCCTGTCGTGGAGGCGGTGGGTGCGGGCGCGGGTGTTGAGTTCGGCGACCAGGTCGCGGGTGGGGGCGAGCATGATCGTGTCCAACCCGGCGGTGCGGTCGGCTTGCCAGGCGTCGAACACCTGGTTGGTGATGGTCGCCAGGTCACCGACGTGAACCCGTTGCCGGTCGAGGTAGAAGCCCAATGCTTCGGTCTGCCCGTCGCGCAGGGCGAGGCTGGCGCCGCCTTCGGCGGGGTCGGCGAAGCGGACGAGTTCGTTCAGCCGGGCGGCGCCGTGGCTGGTGGCGATGTCCCGTAGGACGCCGCCGGCGCCGATCGCGGCGAGTTGTTGGTCGTCGCCGATGAGCCGGACGCTGCCCCCGCGCGCCAGGATGTGGGCCACGGCGGCGTCCAAGCTGAGGGTGTCGGCCATCCCGGCTTCGTCGATCACCACGAGCGTCTTCGGGCCGATCTGGGCGGCCCAGTCGGGCAGTTGCTGGTGGTCGATCGACCAGGTGAGTTTGGCGAGGGTGTCGGTGTGGGAGTCGATCTGCGCCCCGAGCGCGGCCGCTGCCGCTGCGGACGGTGCGAGGCCCAACACGGTGCCGCCGGCTTCGGTCCACGCCGTCGCGAGGGCCCGCATCGCGGTGGTCTTCCCCGAGCCGGCGGGGGCGATCGCGACCTGGACGCGGGCGCCGGAGCCGGCCATCGCCCGGACGAGGGCGACCTGCCCGGCGTTCAACTCGACCCCGTTCGCGGTGCTTTCGAGGAGGGCGACGGCGATGGTGGCCTCGTCGACGACCATTCCATCGCGGCGGGCGGCGGCGTCCACGAGCCGCTGTTCGGCGGCGAGGATCCGCGGCGACGTGAACAACTCGGCCCCCGCGACCGTGTACACCGACTGCCCATCCACCCGCCGCAACACCGCCGGCTCGCGGACGCCGTCGTCCGGGACAGCCAGCGGCGTCGAGTGTTCGGCGAGCGCGACGGCGACGAGCCGGTCCACGGTCGCCTGCAACAGCGTGGTGGGGACGTTGGCGGTTCGGGCGCGGCGTTGGGCTTCGGCGCGCACGTGCCAGGACTGCCACGTCGCCCGCGACCCCTCCACAGTCGCCACGATGGACGCCGCCGTGCCCGTGAACCACGCGTCATCCAGCATCGGACCCGCGAAGCGGGTGGGGTGGAGGGCGGTGTGGATCATCCGCCGGATGCCGTCCGGTCCGCCCAAGACCTGCTCGGCTTGGGTGCGCCACGCGGTGCGTTGTTCGGTGAGGGTGCGGGGTTCGTGCTTGTCCTGCCGGGTCTCGAGGTTCGCCTGCTGCGCCAGCGCGAGGGTTTCGATCGCGGTCGGCGGACGCCCGTGCGCGGCCTGGAACTCGGAAGCCAGCTCGGCTTGGCGCTGCTCGATGCTGCGCCGACGGGCGGACCAGCGCCGGTTCAGGGCGGGGTCGACGCCGTCGATCTCGCGGACGGGACGGCGTCCAGCTTGGGTAGTGCGGTCGACGAACTGGACCCCCAACGCGTCCGCCAAGTGCCGTTCCAAGGCGGTGTTGTAGGTCTCGGACGCGGTGACCTTCGCCTTGAACAACACCCGGCCGTCGATCGACAACCAACGACCGTCCAGGGTCTGCACCTTGTTCGCCACGGCGACGTGGGTGTGCAGGTCCGGGTCACCTGCCCGCGAATCCCGGTGGGTAAACGCTGCCGCAACCAGCCCCCGGACGTTGACCTGACGGACGCCCTTCGCGCCGGTCCTGGTGAACAGGGCGTGGTCCTCGATCAGCTTGAGGGCGTCGGCGATGGCTGCGTGGTGGGCGCGTTCGATGATCGCCGCGGTGTGCGGGTCGGCGAGCGCCCACAGGGTCGACACGCTCTTGACCGGTGAGAAGGTCAGGTCGAAGCCAGCGATCGCAGTGGTTTGCGGCCGGGACAGCTTCGCGATCAACCCGGCGAGCTCGCGCGCGTCGACGGGGTCGCGGCCGAACTCGGCGCGGAAGAACTCCCGCCCCACCTCGGTGCGGATCCTGGCGCGTTCGTCGGCGGCGACCGCCGAGCGCGCCGGCGCCCCCTCCAACAAGTTGAGCGCGGCGAGCCGTTTGGCGACCTCAACGCGGAACGGGGACACGTCGTTCGCGTGGATCTTGAACGGCGACCCCAGCCGCGACACCGCCAGGTAGTCGGCCTCGGTGAGGCCCGGCCCGTGGAGGGCGTCCATCCGCTGCTGGGCGAGCGGGTGCAAGCCAGCGCCGAACAGGTTCTGCATCTGCTCGGCGGTCACCACATCGCCGGCATCCAAACCATCGATGCCGGCCACGCCGGAGCCCACCCACTGGCCGGGGGTTTCGCCGCGTTCGGTGTAGTAGGAAGCCAGTCCGAGGTGGCCCTTCTCGGTGGTGTCCTGCACGGCGACCTGCCGGGTCAGGTAGTCGTACCCCGATCCGGCGGTGATCTTGTGCAGACTCATCACACCCTCCAGAAGTGATTTCTGAGCCTCTCCGGGGACACTTTCGGCGAAATTGGTCCGACGAGTTTCGGGACAGTCCCGACCTGGGTGCACTAGGTGTGTGCGACTTGGGACATTGCTGTACGCGGCAGGGACATGGCCGGCGACGGTGATGTCGGGCCAAGGGCCTTCGGGATTCGAGGGCGGCTGGTGGGGATGGCAGGCTGGTGAGGCATGGTGGTGACCCGCTGGCGGCGGTATGGCAAGGACCGGCTCTATGTGAAGGACGACGAGGGCGGGGCCGACGTGGGTTGGTGGGATCTCGTCGCCGATGAGGCCCACCCCGCGACGCCGGATCTGCACTCCGCCCTGGCTGACGCAGTCACGCGCTGGCGGGCGGAGCAGTTCAGTGCGCCGGCAGCCCACGCTCTGGCCCCTGCCCCCTCTGGAGTCATTTTGGAGGAGTCGGATCCTCCGACGGCGGCGGTGCCTGATGTTCCTCCTGTCGTGTCGGTCCCACCGGGACCGCCGCTCGTCGATGACCCTCCGGCGATGGCTGCGGCCGAGCAGGGTCTGGGCGTGGTTGACGGGGTGGCCGGTGCGTCTGCGGCCCACGAGTTCCGGCGGCGGCACGACGCCAGGCAGGAGCGGGTGCAGGCCAACCATCCGGTGATCGGCAAGTTTCTGCTCGCCGTGTTCGATGACCCGCAGTCGACGCGGGCCTGGTCGAGCGGCGCGGATGGCGAGCAGGCGCTGGGCGGCATGTTGGAGCGGATCGCCGGCCCTGAGCTGCGCGTGCTGCACGACCGGAGGATCCCCAGGACGAAGGCGAACATCGACCACTTGGTCATCTGCCCGTCGGGGGTGTTCGTGGTGGACAGCAAGCGGTACGTGGATCGCCGGCCGGAGCTGAGGGTTGAGGGCGGCATCCTGCGTCCCCGCGTTGAGCTGTTGATGGTCGGGGGTCGAGACCGGACGAACTTGGTCGATGGCGTCGACAAGCAGGTGGGGCTCGTCCGTGCTGCCTTGGCCGACCAGGCGGACGTGTCCGTGCGGGGCATGTTGTGCTTCATCGACGCCGACTGGCCAGTCTTCGGTGGTGACTTCACGGTCCGGGACGTGGGCGTGCTGTGGCCGAAGAAGCTCTCCAAACTCCTGACCGCGCCCGGACCGCTCGCCGCTGACCGGATCGCCGAGCTTCAGTGGCAGCTCCACGAAGCGTTCCCGCGGTCCAAGAATGCCGCGTCGTCCTGACGGACCGGGGGCACGCCTGCGAGCGGCCCAGCGCTGAATGTCAGCGTGCGTGCCTACCTTGGAGCCCATGTCGTCCAGGATCGACTCCGAGTTTGGGAACCTCGGCGAGCGCGTGGCGGCCATGACCCGCGCCGTCCCGGAGGATCGGCCTGTGGATCCGGCCCGTCACGTGTGGGTGAAGGCGCCTTCGGGACGCCAGGCCGGACTTTTGGTCGCGTGGGTGCGCGGCGGGGACGGGAAGTGGTGGGGCAAGGTCGCCGTCTCGGACGCCCCGGGCGAGGCGAGCCTCCAACTGGTCGCCGGCAGCCTGCTCACCCCGGCGTCCATGCAGACCGAAGAGACCTGACAAAGTCGCGGCCTGGTGTCCGCGAAGGGCGCTTCTGATCACTTCTGGAGGGTGAGAGGACCACCACCCCAGGAGTGATCACATGGCAGGCACCAAGACAAGTGGGCAGTCGATCCGCCGCGCTGCACGGCAGGCGGCGATCGCCGCCCAGGCGAAGCGGCGCGCTCGGGCTGCTGAGCGTGACAAGCGTCTGGACGCCGCGGCCCTTGCCCTGATCGTCGCCGTGCGCGAGCGGGACGCTCTCGAGCAGCAGGCCGGCGCCGCGATCCGGTCGATGATCGCCGAGGGACTCACCATCACCGAGATCGTCACCTGGACCGACGGTCAGACGACCACCAAGGAAGCCGCACGGCTCGCCAGCCTCCAGCCCGACGGAGACCCGTCGTGAACGTCATCACCAACGTCGAGAACCTGGTTCACGGCGGCCGCTGCCTGGTCGGCTACGACGACCAGGGTGAGTACGTGGCCGGTTGGCCCGAGGTGGCCCGCGAGTCCATCCGCGCGATCAACCACCTCACCGACCACGGCCCCATCCCGGCGCCCACGGTGTATCGCGTCCTCGGCGAACTGAAGGGTGTCGGTCACCTGCTGCCGCAGGCCTTGGCCCAGCTGACGCGCGGACTCCAGAAGTCGCTGGAGGTGTACCGGGTCTACGACGCCCGGGATCCCGTCGATTCCGTCCTCGAGGCCACCCTCCTGCTCAACCAGGCCCTCCGCAAGGCCGCCGAACTCGGCGAACTCCTCGAAGCCGCGCAGGCTGCCATCAGCGAGCAGGGCTACCACGACGAAGACAAGGGGGATCCCACCCTCTTCGACGACGAGGACGACCCGCGATGAGCGACCCGATCACGACAACGCCGCCGCGCGCCAACGCCCTCGGCCTACTACTCAAGGCCGCAGTCGTGATCCCCGACCTCATCATCGCCAGCCTGCTCTGGTTGGTGATCATCGCCGTCCTGCCGCCGGTCGCCGGCTTCGTGCTCACGGTCGGAGGCCTGATCTTCGCCGTGGTGCTCGCGGCCGGGCTCGGCGAGGATCTCACCGTCCGGGTGTTGTACCGGGCCCGCCGTGCCACCCCTGCCGAGGCGCCGCGGCTGGCCGTGGCGTGGCGGATCGCCACCCACCGCTTGGACGCCGACGGCGTCCGGCTGCGGATCGTCAGCCACGGTGCGCCCGTCGGCACCGCCGGACGCCAGCACGTCCTCCTGCGCAGAGACGTCGTGGCCGTCTACTGCACCAACCAGATGGCCGCCCATCAGGTCGCCGAGCTGATCGCCCAAGGCGTCGGACGCCTCCGCCACGGCTACACCCGCTTCGACCTGCTCTGGACACTCTGGACCATCCCGTGGAACCTCGTCCGCGGTCTCGCCCACCACATCGGACGCCGCCTCGCCTGGATCCCACTGGTCCAGTTCGCCTGGCGGATCCGGATCGTCGTCTGCACCATCGCCGTGATCCTCGAGACACAAGCAGGACGCTGGCCATCGGCGATCATCATCGGCGCCATCATTGCGCTGAGCTACGTGCTGCCTCGCTCACGCTCGACCTGGGACCGCCGACTCGCTGAAGCCGCAGCCAAGTACACAGTGGGGATCGCCAGCGCGGATCCTCGGCCGGTGAGCTCCGGGTCGTAGTTGACCGACCGTCGCGGTGGAGTGATCACGCTCCACGACCGAGCACGAGGCCAGTGCACCAGTCACTCCGACCATGAGAGTGTCGGGGGATAGCACCCGTAGGCACCACGGCGGGTGCAGCCAGGAGTCACCCAAGTTCCGCGCATTAGGCCGATTGACGTTGAACAGACTCGGTTCCTGCCGGGGTGTGCCCAGGCGCACTCGGTGCTCCAGAGCCGACGTCGCTACAGTGGCGATGACATGCGCCGGGGGAACCCGCGCACGAATCGGAGGTCTGACGTGACGGAACCCTGGCTCTCTGCCCAGGAGATCGCCGCGCACGTGGGCCTCGCGAGGGAATCCGTCCACGTTGGGATCTCCGATAAGGCCATGCCCGCCCGCCGTGTGGGACGGTTCTGGAAGTTCCGGACCAGCGAGGTCGACGAATGGGTTCGACGCGGTCGAGCGGCGCAGGTTGTAGGCAGCGAGTCACCGAAACCTGGGGAACTCTGAGTGCGAATCATCGACAACCTGAACGAATACCTCGGCGACGACCTGAAGGACACGATCAAGCCTGGATCGAAGCTTCGCATCGCTGCTAGCACCTTCTCGATCTTCGCGTTCGCGGCCCTCAAGGATGAGCTTCAGTCGATCAAGGAGCTGGAGTTCATCTTCACCGCGCCGTCGTTCACGACGACGAAAGCGACAGACAAGCCGGCACCTGAGAAGCGCTTGTTTTTCATCCCGAACGACAAGCACCGGGATGCCACGCTCTACGGGTCAGAGTTCGAGATCCGGCTGCGCAATAAGCTCACCCAGCGGGCGATAGCGAGGGAGTGCGCGGAGTGGGTCCGGCAGAAGGTGACGTTCCGCTCGAACCACACCGGGGCGCCCATGCAGTCGTTCGCCGTGGTCGACGACACCGCCGCCTACGCCCCGCTCCAGGGCTTCACGACCGCGGATCTTGGTTACGAGTGCGGCCCCGCGGTGTCGAACATGGTCCACAAGGTCGACGATGCCCCGTTCACGCAGCAGTACATCCAGCTGTTCGACCAGATCTGGCACAACCCCGACCAACTCGATGACGTCACCGAGACCGTGCGCCAGCACATCGCCAGCGTGTACGCCGAGAACTCGCCGCAGCGGGTGTACTTCCTCATCCTCTACAACCTGTTCAACGAGTTCCTCGACGACATCAGCGAGGACGTGCTGCCCAACGACCTGACGGGGTATCAGGAAACCGAGGTGTGGAAGGCGCTCTACAACTTCCAGCGAGACGCCGCGACCGGAGTCATCAACAAGCTGGAGACGTACAACGGATGCATCCTCGCCGACAGCGTTGGCCTCGGGAAGACGTTCACCGCGCTGGCGGTGATCAAGTACTACGAGTTGCGAAACAAGACCGTCCTCGTGCTCGCGCCGAAGAAGCTCGCCGACAACTGGACGAACTACAACAGCAACTACACGACGAACATCTTCGCCAAGGATCGGTTCAACTACGACGTCCTGGCCCACACGGACCTGTCGCGCGACCGCGGCGAGTCGCTGGGCAAGCGGCTGGACCTCATCAACTGGGGCAACTACGACCTCGTCGTCATCGACGAGTCGCACAACTTCCGCAACGCGGATTACGTCCAGGAGCGAGAGACCCGCTACCAGCGGCTCATGCGCAAGGTCATTCGTGAGGGCGTGAAGACCAAGGTGCTCATGCTCTCGGCGACGCCGGTGAACAACCGCTTCAACGATCTGCGCAACCAGCTCGCGTTGGCCTATGAGGGTGACTCGGCACAGCTCGCTGCGAAGCTGAACATCCAGACCTCCATCGAAGAGGTCTTCCGGCACGCGCAGCGGGTCTTCAACGAGTGGTCAGACCTGCCTCCGGAGGCCCGCACCACCGACGCGATCCTGGCGCGTCTGGACTTCGACTTCTTTGAGCTTCTCGACGCCGTCACGATCGCCCGGTCCCGCCGGCACATCCAAGCGTTCTACGACACCACCGACATCGGCGCGTTCCCGGAGCGGATGAAGCCGCAGTCAATCCGCCCGCCGCTGACCGATCGCGACGACGCCCCGACCTTCAACGAGATCTTCGAGCAGCTCGAGCTGCTGACTCTCGCGGTGTACACGCCACTGGCGTACGTGTTCCCCAGCCGCCGCGACAAGTACGAGCAGCTCTACGGCGCAGGCTCCGGCCAGAACTACATGGGCGGGCAGACCGCCAACCTCGGCGCGGCCAGCCGTGAGCAGGGCATCCGGCAGCTCATGACGGTGAACCTGCTCAAGCGCCTGGAGTCGAGTGTCGAGGCCTTCCGCCTCACCCTCACCAGGCTGGAGGGCACGGTCGCCGAGGCGATCCACGCAGTCGACAACCACGCCGCGAACATCGCCGACCTCGTCTCCACCATGACGGACGTCGACGCCGACGACGACGACTTCGAGTTCCCTTCCGGCCACACGGTCGGTCGGAAGACGCAGATCGACCTGGCCGATATGGACGTGGAGTCCTGGAGGCGCGACCTCGTCAACGACGGGAAGGTGATCGTCCAGCTTCTCGCCTCGATCAGGGGCATCACCCCTGAGCACGACACGAAGCTGCGGACGCTGCGGGACCTCATCTCCGGCAAGTTCGCCGAGCCCCTGAACCCCGGTAACCGCAAGGTGCTGATCTTCTCCGCATTCGCCGACACCGCCGAGTACCTCTACGACAACCTCGCCCCGGCCCTCAAGCGCCACGGCTACGACTCTGGGCTGGTGACCGGTCGGGGCAACCCGTCCACCACGGTGGGCAAGGGCTACGGCTTCCAACAGACCCTCACGCTGTTCTCTCCCCGGTCGAAGCAACGGCACCTGGTGATGCCGAAGGAGTCGTCCGAGATCGACGTGCTCATCGGCACGGACTGCATCAGCGAGGGCCAGAACCTCCAGGACTGCGACTACCTCGTCAACTACGACATCCACTGGAACCCGGTGCGGATCATCCAGCGGTTCGGGCGCATCGACCGCATCGGCTCGACCAACGAGCGCATTCAACTCGTAAACTTCTGGCCCGACATCTCCCTCGACGAGTACATCAACCTCAAGGAGCGCGTCGAGAACCGCATGGTCATCGCTGACCTCGCCGCGACAGCCGACGACAACGTGCTCACCCAGGAGGCCAGCGACGCCGCGTTCCGCAAGGAGCAACTCCGCAAGCTCCAGGACGAGGTCATCGAGCTGGAGGACGTCCGCACCGGCGTCTCGATCACCGATCTGGGCCTGAACGACTTCCGCATGGACCTGCTCGGCTACCTCAAGGAGTACGGCGACCTGGCGGGCACCCCCAAGGGTTTGCACGCCGTCGTGCCCGCCGACGCCGAAAAGGGCCTCAAGCCAGGCGTGCTGTTCGTGCTGCGCAACATCAACGCCGACGAGCACCTCAATCGTGGCAATCGGCTCCACCCGCACTACCTCGTCTACCTCGACGAAGAGGGCGAGGTGATCGCCGACCACACCGAGGTCAAGCACTTGCTCGACCTGATCCGCGCCGGATGCCGCAACCGCAACGAGCCAGCCTGGGAGGTGTGCCGCGTCTTCAACGCCGCCACCCGCGACGGGGCCGACATGGGCCATTACAGCCACCTGCTCACCGAGGCGATCCGCTCCATGATCGACGTCACCGAGGAGCGCGACATCGACAGCCTCTTCAGCCCCGGCCACACCACCGCCCTCATGCAGACCATCGCCGGGCTCGACGACTTCGAGTTGATCGCCTTCCTCGCCATCGTCGAGGGCGAGGTGCTCGGTGGTTGAGCCTGTCGAAAGCACGTCCGCCCTGTTCCGTTGGCCGCCGAGCGCCGCGTTCGGCCGGCCCGTACCGAAGACGAAGTTCTACGAGCACGGCAATGTGCGCACCACGCTGCGGGAGAAGTTCGTCGACGACGTCCAGCGCGTCACCTGGGCCTACAAGCTCGCCGACGACACCATCCGCCTGCGAGGCACGACCGCCGTCCCCGAGATCCAGGTCTTCATCGTCGAGACCAAGGGCGCCGATGTCTCCGACGACGTCCTCACGGCCATCGACAAGGCGGTGTACTCACCGATCATCTTCGAGATCGCCAGCGGCGACCGGGTGCGCACCGTCGCCGCACAGAAGTCGCTCACCGGCAAGACCCCGACGATCGGCGCATACCTCACCACCGACTGGCAGCCGGCCGCCGCGCCGCGTCGGCCGCTGCCAACCGCGCTTGACCTGCCGAGCCTCTACCAAGCGATCCTCAGCACCCTGCTCCCAGTGGGCCCGCGCGCCGGGGAGACAGTGTCAGAGGCGACCGACAGACTCGAACGCGCCCGAAAGCTCCAGCGCCAAATCGCTTCGCTGGAGAGAAAGCTGCGCACCGAACCACAACTCAACCGCAAGATTGAACTCCGCAGGCAGATCAAGGAACGCGCCGCAGTACTCGCCAACCTGACCGACCCTGCACCGAACAAGGAATGATCGTGGACAAGCTCAAGATGCACTCGCCGGACCTGACCCAGCGCAACATCGACGCCATAGCCGGACTGTTCCCTACGGTCGTTACCGAGACCCTCGACGCCGACGGCAATCCGGTCCGGGCCATCAACTTCGACGCTCTCCGCCAGGAACTCTCCGACCACGTCGTCGAGGGGCCGCAGGAGCGTTATCAGCTCGACTGGCCCGGCAAGCGTGCCGCTGCCTTCGCCGCAAACGCGCCCATCGCCAAGACGCTCCGCCCCCTGCGTGAGGAGTCCGTCGACTTCGACACCACCAAGAACCTCTTCATCGAAGGCGACAACCTGGAGGCGCTGAAGCTGCTTCAGGAGTCATACCTCGGCAGGATCAAACTGATCTACATTGACCCGCCCTACAACACCGGCAACGACTTCGTTTACGAGGACGACTTCGCCGAGTCGAGCGCCGACTACCTCGCCCGGTCGGGCCAGAAGTCGGAGACCGGCGACCGCCTCGTCGCGAACACCGAGGCGAGCGGTCGCTTCCACTCCGACTGGCTGAGCATGATGTACCCGCGGCTGAAGCTCGCCAAGAACCTGCTGACTGACGACGGCGTGCTCGTCGTGTCGATTGACGAGAACGAGCACGCGAATCTTGTGCGTCTGGGCGAAGAAGTGCTCGGCGATGCGTCCTACGTTGGCGAGATTGTCCTCAAGAACAGCAGCAAGAACGACCAGGCCTACGTCTCGATCCAGCACGAGTACATTGTGTTCTTCGTCAAGAACCGGCAGGCCAACCCCGGGAAGTGGGTCGAGAAGAAGGAAGGCCTCGACAAGATCTACGCCGCGTTTGACGGGCTCCGGAAGAAGCACGGCGCCGACTGGGCAGCGATCAACGCGGAGGCCAAAGCTTGGTTCAAGCAGTTCCCCCCGAGTGACCCTGTCTCAGCCAGCAAGCACTACACGTGGATGGACGAGCGCGGGGTCTACTTCCCCGACAACATCTCCGGACCGAACGACGGGCAGTACGTCTACGACATCCAGCACCCTGTCACGGGCCAGAACGTGAAGCGGCCCTCGCGAGGATGGGTGTCGCCGAAGGAGTCGCTGGAAGCCAAGATCGCCGAGGGCCGTGTTCACTTCGGCCCAGATCACACGACGGTCCCGAACCTCAAGACTTACCTTGCGAATACCGAATTCCAGAGCCTCACGAGCATCCGGTACGTTGATGGCCGTGCAGCCTCGAAGCGACTTGCGGCATTGTTCGGCGAGAAGGTGTTCACGAACCCGAAGGACGAGTTTCTGCTCCGTGACATCTACCGTGCGGTGGGTGTGACGGGTGAGGACATCGTCCTCGACATGTTCGCGGGGTCTGGCTCTGCAATGCAGGCTGTCCTGGAACTGAACCGCACTACGGAGTCGTCTGCGTGCCGATTCATCGGTATCCAGGTCGCCGAGGACTTGAACGTAACGCTCAAGACCGCGAAGGGCGCTGCGAGGCAGATCACGACGAACGCGATCAGGCTCTTGACGGGCCTCGGTCGGCCGGCGAACGTCGCGGAGATCACGAAGCAGCGGATGCGGCTCGTTCACAAGCAGTTCAGCAGCGATCTGCTGGTCGACAGTGGCTTTCGCGTTCTGAGGATTGACACGTCGAACCTCGCTGACACGCTGGCGGCACCAGACGGGTTGGCGCAGGACACGCTGACCACGGCAATCCAGAGCGTGAGGCCCGACAGAACGATGGATGACCTGCTTTTCCAAGTGCTCCTCGACTGGGCGCTCGACTTGAGCGAGCCCGTCGTCAGCGAACAGGTTGACAATCGCGCGATTCTCTCGGTGGCCGAGGGAGCACTCGTCGCATGCTTCGCCGACAACATCAGCATGGCCGTAGTTGAAGAGATGGCGAAGCGGCGTCCTCTGCGCGCCGTCTTTCTGGACGCAGGCTTCGTGACCGACGCGGCACGCATCAACGCCGAGCAGATCTTCCGCCAGTTGTCCCCCGAGACAGACGTAAGGGCGATCTGACGCGATGAAGCTCCAGTTCAAGGTCCAGCAGTACCAGACCGAGGCCGTCGATGCCGTGGTCGACGTGTTCACCGGCCAGCCCTACGCCGATGGAGTGAAGTACCGCATTGATCCCGGCAAGGACTCTGCGCCGGCCCTGCTTGACGACGCGGGGCTACGCAACGCCGACATCGCGCTCACGCCGGCGCAGCTCCTAGCGAACGTACAAGGCGTGCAACAGGTACGGGGGCTGCCACCGTCGAAGGATCTGAGAGACCCGGTGAGGGTGTCGGCGGCCCCGCTAAACCTCGATATCGAGATGGAGACGGGAACCGGCAAGACCTATGTGTACACGAAGACGATCATGGAGCTTCACAAGCGGTACGGGTGGTCGAGGTACATCGTCGTCGTGCCGTCGATCGCGATCCGCGAGGGAGTGAAGAAGTCGTTCGACATCACCGCCGAGCACTTCCAGCAGCTCTATGCCACCAAGCCGCGCGCCTTCGTCTACAACTCCTCGCGACTGCACGAGCTGGAGAGGTTCTCGTCGGATGCGGGCGTGCAGGTGATGATCATCAACATCCAAGCGTTCAACGCCACCGGCAAGGACGCGCGCCGCATCTACGAGGTGCTCGACGACTTCCAGTCGCGCAAGCCGATCGACGTGATCGCAGCGAATCGGCCGATCCTCATCATCGATGAGCCGCAGAAGATCGAGGGCGACGCGAAGAAGCCGTCGAAGTCGCTGGAGGCATTGGGGCTGTTCAATGCCCTGTTCGCGCTGCGCTACTCGGCCACCCACAAGATCGAGCGCACTAGGGTGCACCGCCTCGACGCCGTCGACGCCTACAACCAGAAGCTGGTCAAGAAGATCGCGGTGCGCGGCATCTCGGTCAAGCAATTGGCCGGCAGTACCGCCTACCTGTACGTGGACGGGCTGGAGGTCGGCAAGGGCGCGGACTTCCCGAAGGCCCGGGTCGAGCTAGAGGTGCAGACCGCTCAAGGGATCAGGCGGCAGGTGAAGCGGCTGAGCCAGGGATCGAACCTGCACGTGATCTCGGGCGGGATCGAGGCGTACAAGGGCCTGTTCATCCGGGATGTCGACGCCAACCGTGACATCATCGAGCTGAGCACAGGCGCCATCATTGGCGCCGGTGAGGTCACGCAGGACGTGACTGAGGATCAGAAGCGGCGCATCCAGATTCGAGAGGTCATCCGCGCGCACCTCGACAAGGAGCGCGAGTTATTCGCACAGGGGATCAAGACGCTCTCGCTGTTCTTCATCGACGAGGTCGCCAAGTACCGCGACTACAGCCGCGAAGACACCCTCGGCGAGTACGCCCGCGTGTTCGAGGAGGAGTACGAGGCGCTGGTGGCCGACTACCTGGCCCAGCTCGACTTCGACGAGGCCGCCGAGCGGTACCGCGCGCACCTTGAGGCGATCCCCGTGCGCTCAACGCACGAAGGCTATTTCTCGATCGACAAGAAGACCAAGCAGTTCGTCGATGGGAAGGTGGCTGCCCGCGGCGACTTCGCGGGCCAGTCGGACGACGTCGACGCCTATGACCTGATCTTGAAGGACAAGGAGCGCCTGCTGTCGTTCGAAGAGCCGGTGAGGTTCATTTGGTCACACTCGGCGCTCCGCGAGGGTTGGGACAACCCCAACGTGTTCGTGATGGGCATGCTCAAGAAGAGCGACAACACGACCACCCGCCGTCAGGAGATCGGCCGAGGGCTGCGCCTGTCGGTCGACCAGCATGGCGAGCGGATGGACAATCCCGTCACGGTCCACGACATCAACGAGCTGACCGTCGTCACGGACGAGTCCTACACCGACTTCGTCACGGCGCTCCAGAAGGAAATTCTTGAGTCGCTGTCGGCCCGGCCGCGAAAGGCGAGCGTCGACTACTTCACCGGCAAGCACATCAAGCTCGCCGACGGCTCGACCAAGGTGATCGAGAAGGCCATCGCCAACGCGCTCTACAACTACCTCATCAAGAACGACTACGTCGACGACGACGGTCTGATCACCGAAGCGTACAAGGAGGCGAAGGCGGCCGGGACACTCGCCGCGCCGACCGCCGAGGCTCTGAAGCCGATCATCGACTTCGCCTGGCCGCTGGTCGACGCGCTCTACCTCGACGTGCCCACGCCTGCAGACGGGCGCAAGCCGAAGAAGATCCCGTTCAACGAGGCCAACTTCAAGAAGCGCGAGTTCCAAGCACTGTGGGGCCGGATCAACCACAAGGCCGTCTACCAGGTCGAGTTCGACTCATGCGAGTTGATCAAGAACTGCGTCAAGGCGCTCGACAAGTCCCTCAACGTCACCGTCATGCAGTACGTCGTCGAGAGCGGTAAGCAGGTTGTCGGATTGGACGTCGAGGAACTCGAGGCCGGCACGGGCTTCAAAGTCTCGGAGACGAAGGTCGAGCACTCGGCCGTATCGGCGGGTTCGACGGTCAAGTACGACCTGCTCGGCGAGATCGCGGAGAAGACCAAGCTCACCCGCCGCACGTGCGCCTCCATCCTCACCGGCATCAACCCTGGAACGTTCGCCAAGTTCAAGCAGAACCCCGAGCAGTTCATCACCGAGGCCTCCCGGCTCATCAACGAGCAGAAGGCAACCGTGATCGTTGAGCACCTGAGTTACGACGCTCTGGACAACCGCTACGACTCGTCGATCTTCACCGAGAACCAGACTGCGCAGGACCTGTCCAAGGCTGGTGACAAGCTGAAGAAGAGCGTCTACGAGTACGTGGTCACTGACTCCAAGGTCGAGAGGGAGTTCGTCGAGAAGCTTGATGTCAGCGACGAGGTGGTTGTCTACACGAAGTTGCCGCGCGGGTTCTTCATCCCTACTCCGGTCGGCGACTACAACCCAGACTGGGCCATTGCCTTCCGCGATGACACCACGAAGATCAAGCACGTCTACTTCGTCGCCGAGACCAAGGGCTCCATGTCGACCCTCCAACTCAAGGGCGTTGAGGAAGCCAAGATCGAATGCGCCCGCAAGTTCTTCGCCTCGCTCAACGACAAGGCTGAGAACGATGGCGTGCGGTACGACGTCGTCGACAGCTACGACTCGCTGCTTCAGTTGGTGGGGGCGTAGACGAGAGTTCACGCGCCGATTGCCCGGCAGGACGGGCTGGGTCCGCTGAGGCTTCAAATCCGTCTAGAGAGGTCCAACTCAAGTCCGATCCCCGGCGTCCAAGAGAAGACTCTGTTCGGCCGCCGAGGGCGACCTGGCCGCGGACGGAATGAGGGATCGTCTTGGTGCCACCCTGTCCGCGGAAGGCACTCTGAGTTACTTCTGGATAGTGAGGGCGCGCCGAGAGCGTCCATACATACCCGAGGAGGCCCCATGACCGCCCAGACGATCCGCAGGACGAAGAAGTCGACGAGCACGGACCAGGACCGGCAGCCGAAGTGGTTGTCCTACCCGGAGGCATCGGAGTTGTGCACGCTGTCGGTGCGCTCCCTGAAGCGTCTCACGCAGGCGGGCAAGCTGCCGTGCTACGTGGTCGGTGGCAAGGTGCTGCGGTTGAAGGCGTCCGACGTGGAAGCGTTGATCGTTCCCGCCGATGAGTGCCGCGGTTGGTAGCGGCTTGCTTCTGTCGCCTGCCCCGGACGCCATTCATTGTGTGATGTCCGGGGCAGCGCGCTGTTCGGCCACGGCGGGCATTCTGGCGAGGGCGGCCATGCGCTTGGCGAGGTCCTTCTTGCGGTCGTTGACGGCCTCTTGGTACCGCATGGCGACGTGGATGTCGCTGTGGCCGGCGAACTCCATGAGTTCCTTGGTGGTGGCCCCGGAGATGGCGGCCATGGTGGCGGCGAAGTGACGAAGGTCGTGGAACCGGAAGTCGGGGCGCCCGATCTGGTGGCGGGCGCGGTAGAACCCGTTGCCGGGGTGTGTCTGCCTACGGGTCTTCTTGTCGAACCGGGGGGCGTGTCCGTACACCTGACCCGGAGTGAGGGGCTGGTCGTCGTTGCCGGGGAAGACAAGAGCTTCGGCGTCTGTGGCAGTGAACGCAGCCAAGTGGTGGCGGGCGTCATCGGTGAGGTGGGTGGGCAGGTAGATGGTGCGGCGTCCGGCCGCTGACTTGGGGGTCGTGATGACCCGTTGGCCGCCGACGGTGACGGCGGCTTGCTCGACGGTGATGGTGCCCTCGTTGAGGTCGATGTCGCGCCGTCGGAGGGCGGTGAGTTCACCGAAGCGGAGCCCGCACCAGGCGGCGAGCAATACCAGCAGCCGGTGCCGGGGAGGCATCGCGTCGGCGAGCGCTTGTACCTGGGCGACGGTGAGGAGGGCGATGTCCTTGGGTCTGGCGCGGGCGGTGGCGCCCTCGACGGCGACGGGGGATTCCGTGACCAGGCGACGGGCGACTGCGGTGCGGAAGATTGACTTGAGCAGCGAGTAGGCGTGCGAGCGCATGGTCGGGGCGTCGGGGAGCGTGCGATACCAGCGTTCGATGTCGGTGTGGGTGATGGACGTGAGGGTTCGCTCGTGCAGGGGCGTGAACCAGCGTTCGTGGATGTCGAGGTAGTGCTCCCGGGTGCGGTCCTTGAGTGGGCGTCCCTTCACGAGACGGTTCTCGATCCACTCGCGGGCGAACTCGTCGAAGGTGGTGGCGAGCACCTCGGTCTGGCGCCGGCGTTCGGCCGGGGGAGTCCACTCGCCAAACTCGATGAGCTTCAGCTCGCCGGCGAGCCAGCCTTGGGCTCGCTCCCTGGTGGTGAACGTCATGCCGGCGCGGTGCAGCTTGCGGTCAGGGCCGGTGTAGCGGACCTTGAACCGACCTCTGGTCTCTATGATGGTGCCGAAGCTTCGGTGCTCCGGCTTGGTCTCCCGCCGTCGAGCCGCCAATCGTCCAGAGAGTTCCCCGCGGGGAACTTGTGGGGAACTTTGTGTGGTCAAATCGGCCCCTTCGGCACGCTCAGTCATTTCTCGGGACAAGCGTACTGCTGAAGCGGAAGGCCTAGTCAAGGATCAATTAGCCCGCTCTGTCACGGTATGACCGAGTGGGGGTCGATTGGTCAATTCACTAATTCAAGTCCAGTTAGGCCCACCCTTCCAAACTCCCTCCCACTAGGGCAGGGGGTTTTCTCATGTTCCGCGTGTGTATCTTCCGTGTATCTTCACGGGCCCGAGCTGACCCTCTCCGCGAGCCTTCCCCCACTCCCTTCGAGCAGCTGTCCGTGGAGCGCTCCTGATTTCACTTCTGGATGTTGAAGACATCTGGAAGGGCGGGACGGCATGGACGAGTTGTTGGCACTGGGGTTGGCGCTGGGTCACGTGCGGAGCGCGGTGGTCGCGTTCGTGTCGGCGGACGACCCAACCGGGGAATCGCTGTTCCTGGCGGCGGAGTGTCTGGACCTGGAGGGCCTGTTCGGTGACTTCGGGGTCGTGCCACAGCAAGTCGATCCCGGCTTGGACGCGATCGCGTCGCTGGACGCCGCGTCCAATGTGTTGGTCGCAGCGCGGCAGGTGGTGCCGCTGGCCTTGTGGGCCGCGTTACAGGCGGTGCGGGCGAGGGCAGCACGATGACCACCACGGTCGGGATGCTGCTGGACGACGTCCACACCCGCGCCTGGGACCTGTGTGCGGAACTCGAGGACCGGCGTGCCGAGAATCGCTACGGCGAGCGCGGCCTGGAGGTTCTGGCGGTATGGCCCAGGTTGGCGACCGCAGCTCTCCGCGTCCTGGACGCGGTGCCAGTGGAACCGGCATGGCTGGACGACATGGGGTCCGTCCGGTTGGTGTTGGGCCAAGTCGGGCGAGGGGTGCTCGAGGCCACGGCCGACAACGGTTCCGCAGCAGCGTCCCTGAAGCCCGATCCGGCGGTGGGCGAGCTGGCGCTCCGATTGGGGCTGATCGCGGACCTGCTGGTTGGCGAGAAACCGGCGCGCACCGATGTGGACCGGGCTGCTCTGGAGGGCTTACAGGCCAACGTCGTCTCGATCGTTCACGCCGTGGCCACGGTGTCCCTGCCACTCCTGCAGGACCGGGACCATCTGCAGGCGCCTCGATCGGTGCTGGCTGCTGTCAAGGCCCGCACGGAACGGTTCGCGATGATCCCCGCCGAACGACGGAGCGGCCGATACGAGGACGTGGGCGCGGTCACGTCGAAGTCGTTGGACGCTGCGATCTCGACCTGGGTGCACGCCACGGTAGACATCCTGAGCTCGCGCCGGGGGGTGAGCCAGGCGGCCCTCCAGGTCGCCGCGGGTGACGCCTTGATCCTCACCGCGACGGCAGGAACGGT